>JACDGP010000181.1 GCA_013821605.1 Herpetosiphonaceae bacterium | reverse complement strand
CTTCGATACGGTCAGCCGCCATCGACGCATACTGGGTGTGGATGGCACCGATGCCAAGCATGATAGGCTCTCGCCAACGGTCATCGGCACGCTGCTCCATGACGCGTTCGACTGCTTTAGATCCTAACAGGAGATGGCGTCCGGCACAGTATTCCTGGATGGTCAGGTGCGCGAAGGCGTATTGCGTACCGTCATCCTCGGGCAGCAGCAAGCCACTGCGCTCGTTGAAGTAGACCAAGCAGCGGGTGGCGGCACGGTACGCGTCGACAACACCCATTTTGTCTAACCGCTCTGTGATATCGATGTGAAGATCACGTGCAGATAAGCGGCCGCGCCCATCCTGCGACGTCGCTCCGCTATGCGCCTGGAAGGAGAGAGCGTCCAGCACGGGGCGCAGGTCGTCGGTGGTGATCCGGGCATCGCCGATCACTTGGGCGAGGCTTGCACCGCCCCGTTGCTCATCCCATTGACCCAGTAATTGTTGCAGGATCGCCTCGTAAAGCCGCGGGCGATCACGCGGCAACTCGCCCTTCTCATAGAGCACGATCGCCATCATCGTCAGCAGCAACGGGGTCGTAGCCATCTCCCTGAGCCGGTCATGGTCGGCGGTGATGGTAGCGACCAGCTTTTCTATAAGCGCGACCGCGCGGTCATGATCAAGGGAGCCACGCTCCACCAACTCAGTGAACCAGTGCTTCACAAAGTGGCGGATCTGGCCGAGCGTCAGCGGCGCGATTGTTTCCGCCGGCCAGCCCAACAGTTCTTGGAGATCGTTGCTAAAGGCGCGGCTACGACAGGTGACGAGCACATGAACATCGGGATGCACTTCGGCAAAGTCACGCACGGCTCGCAGCGTCGTAGCCCGATCGACAGAGTTACCCGGTATGGCATCTATCGGGACTTCATCTAGGCCATCGAAGAGCAGCAGAGCAGCTCCCTGATCCAGCGCCTTGTCAAGCACCGTATCTGCATTACGGGAGTTGTACTCGATGGTCATCTCGTCACGGAGAGCAGCAGAAACCGTCGCCACATGCACCCCCACCGTGGCCAACTGCCCCGCAAGCTTGCGCAGCGGCAACACGACGGGCAGCAAGCGCTCGTCGTCATCCCAGCCATACAAGGCCGTCGTAGCATCAATACGATCCAGCCCACGCTCGGCGAGCGCCCAGGCAAGATGGCGCACAAAGGTGGACTTCCCACTGCCGGGAGCACCGAGCAGCACCAGGTGCTGCCGGTTGAAGACGGCCTCGCTTGCGAGGGTCGCACGCCAGAGTACAATCTCATGGCTGCTCTGATCAACGTCGCCTCGGATGATGGCCTGCGGTGGCAACTGGAGTTGAGGATCGTAGTCATCGTTGACCGTGATGGTGCGGCCATCACGGTCAACCTGGCAGAATTGCGCAAGTATCTCCGCCGTGCCCCGTTGGAAATGCGTCAACTCGGTCGTCGCGAGCAACACGTAGACATGCGACAGCAGCAAACCCTTGTTGTCAAGGCGCGACAGACCGCCCAGCCTTAGCTGCCCCAACTTGCCGGCAACGCGGCTAAGATAGCGCCGGAGATGCTCCAGTTCAGCGTCGGAGGGTTGTCCATTATAAATAATCGTGCCGAGGTTCAAACCGACCGCAGGGCCATTATGCGTACCCCCGCTATGCTCCACCTGGCCGATCTGGTTGGCATCGCCGGTGACAACGGTGCTGCCTGTCGTATCCCCGCCGATAGTAACGCTGCGTCCACTCGCGCTGGCTGCCGGAGCGATGATCTGCGCCAGGGCGGCTGCCAACGCTGGATCGGCAGTCAGGAGTTTTTTGAACTGCTGGCGCAACGCTGGGATCGCATCCTCATCCTCGGGCGAGGCCACAACATCCCCCATCGCCTCCCGCAACTCCGGTTTCGCCGCAACGACCGGCCCAAGCCGCTCCCAAAGTGCCTGCGCTTCCTGCCACTGCCGAGGCTCAAGCAGCTCCAGGACAGGAGATGTAGACGTGCCATCCGACTGGAGCAACAACGGCAACGCTGGCGTGAGCAGGGCAACGAGTTTGGCAACGAGGGCGGGAACTTCCATGCAGTCCTCCTAGATGATAGGCGAGGGTCTGGAGACGTGCCCGATGGTGCTCGATATTCTACCACTACGAAGAGAGCTAATATTGTTGCAAACCGTGATGCGGTGATATAGACTTGGGTGACGATACTACCAAGGAGGTTACCTGTGGATCTTGCGACGCTGGTTCCCGCCATTGTCGGTTTATTGTCCCCACTTCTCCCATACTTGGTCAAAGCGAGTGATGGTGCCGCGAGCGAAGCCGGTAAGAAAATTGGTGGTGCAGCATGGGATCATGCTAAAACCATCTGGCAAAAGCTTCGTCCCGCCGTTGTCGCCAACCATACGACTGCAGAAGCTGTGCAGGATGTGATCGATAACCCGCAGGATAGCGACGCACAAGCAGCCCTCCGTAAGGAACTGCGCAAGCTGTTGCAAACGCAACCCGAACTGGTGAAAGAACTGCAAGCCGCCGTCACCGACGCTCAGCGAGCTGGGGTGATCGTCAACGTGAGCGGCGAGCGGAACATTGGTGTCGGCGGCAACGCGAACGGCAGCACCTTCATCACTGGCGACGGCAATAGTGTCGGTGATGACAAGCGGCAGGGTGCCTTCGTTTCCGGCGGTACCGTTCATGGTGCGGTCGTCGGTACCAATACGGGAACTATCACAGGAAACTATGGTACGCCAGCGGGACAAGCGCAGGACGATCCGCTAACGCCGATCATTGCACAGCTTCGCAGCGTTACTGCCCAGATGCAGCAGCGCGGCAAGGGCGATGACGCCGAGGACGTTGAGGAAGTGGCACGTATACTTGACCAGGCGGTTCGTGCGCAGGTCGACGGCAAATCTGAGCGACGTGCTGCCAAGCTCAACGACGCACGAACAAAGCTGCAAGCGGTGGCGCAGCAGAATTCGGGACTGCAAAAGCTACAACAGCTATTATCAGACGTATAGCAGTGAAACTCTGCATGGACTAAAGTCCAGCAGCTTCTTGGGAAAACCCATCTATTGATGAGCTTAGCTCCCAAAGGACGTTTCCCGCCCTTTTAAGGATATTGATCGCCGCGTTGTGATCCCGATCTAACGAGAGCAAGCAACGCGGGCAATCAATCCAGCGATCTTTGAGGGTAAGTTGCTCAAAGCGATACCCACATCCTGAGCAATCCTTCGATGTGTAGGCCGGGTTTACTTCGACAACCACACGTCCAGCTTCTTCCGCTTTGGCGTGTAATCGTCCCACGAAGGAGCCCCATCCCGCATCTAAAATGCTCTTTGCAAGGTGGCGGTTTTTCACCATATTGGTGATTTTCAAGTCCTCCACCGCGATCCGGTCGTACTGCGCAATCAGGCGATGTGCTTGCTTGTTCAGAAAGTCCTTACGTTGATTGGCGATCCGTTCGTGCTGGCGTTGCAGGGCTACGACCGCTTTCCTTCGATTGCTTCCACCCTTGCTGCGACGTGCTACCCGGCGTTGCAGAATACGCAGTTTCGCTTGCTCCCGGCGATACCAGCCCTGCTTGGGAGTTGTGTCGCCGTCGCTCGTGGTGAGCAGACTGGCAATCCCCACATCGACTCCCACCTCGCGCCCGGTCGCTGGCAATGCCGTTGGTTCGTACTCGGCAGTGAAGCAGGCGTACCAGCCGCTCGCCTTTCGTATCAACCGCAAGGTCTTGATCCGTCCTTCAATCTGTCGATGCCAGCGGACGGCGATCCGGCCAATGCCGGTGACGCGCAGCCGCCGACCGTCCACCTTGAAGCCGTTGCCGTACTCCTTGAAACCGAAACTGTCGAAGCGGTTACTACCCCGGAAGCGGGGATACCCCGCCTTGCCGCCCGTCTTGACCCGCCGAAAGAACGCCTGAAACGCCTTGTCCAGGTCGCTCACGACACCTTGCAGAACGTGGCTGTGGACGATCTTCGCCCACGGACTCGCGGTCTTGTGGTCTTTGACGTGACGCAACTGCTCGTACTTCCCGATGGTTTCTTTTCGTTCCTCGTAGGCGGTTTTCCGTTCGGCCAGCAGTTCGTTATACCAGCGGCGACAGGTTTCGAGCGTGGCTTCGAGCTTGCGTTCCTGCGCGTTTGAGGGATAGAGGCGATACTGATAGGCTTTCAGCATCGCTAGAGTCCCTTCTGCGCGGCGATATAGGAGCGAATGGTGGCTTCGCTCACATTCCCGGCAGTTGAGGCAAAGAAGGAGCGGGTCCACAGACTCGGCATAGTGTGTAAGCCGGGAAACATTAAGCGCAGCTCGTGTGCGGTGAAGCCTTTCACTTCCTTGACGACCTCGGAGGCCGCGTTAGAAGGAAAGACACGTACAAACAGATGCACATGCTCCGGTTGGATGGCAAGCTCTAGGACGGTCCAGCCGTGCTGGTCGCATTTTTGCCGGATCAGCCGTTCGAGTTCGGTCGCGACCGGGCCAACGAGCACCCGCTTGCGGCGCTTGGGGCACCAGATCAGGTGGTAGACAATCAGGTGAATACGGTGTTCTTCGCGTTGATATTCCATGACCATAGTCTATCATAAAACAACTCATAAATCTACACACTAGGGCTAAAGCCAAGCTTAAAAACCCGCCTAACTGCGGGGATTGAAATCCCACAGCATGCGGCGCGTTCTTTTTGGTCACCTCCACCGCACCGGTTTCAGGATCATCTGCGCAACACTAATGCCGACTGTAGGTCAGCACGCTTTTTTAGAACATGTGTTTGCATTTTCGGGGTTCTTGTGGTATAATATGCTCCACTTGTTACCGTCTTGGTCTCCGATACTAGACCTCGAAGGACATGTACCAGGAAACACCTAGTGGCGTGTATCAGTATCATGTACCAAATCTGAGCGTGAATGTACCAAAATCGTGCAAATCTGTACCAAATGCGAACGTCCATGTACCAAATGGGCTGTACCAAAACTGCGGGGGTCTGTACCAAAAGCGAACGTCCATGTACCAAAACCGTGGTACACGTACCAGCCACTGTACCACCGCTTCGTCACTCAGTCCTCATCCCTCATTCCTCGTTATTGCTCCCGATTCGCCGTTTAGAGCATTGGGATGCGCAATGTCCCTATGCTCTAATTTCTATTGCGAACAATGCACGGGGACGGGATCCACGCGGGAACAACAGCGACAAGCGTCAGCAGCCTGCTCCTACCAGCCGATCTTCCGGATTGCTTCGGCTGCCAAGGCCCCTTGACACAGCCCCGCCTGAGCAGCCAGAGCCCGGCGCGTCGTATCCATGAGATTCGGCCCGAAGGCTGCCAGCGACTCCTGGTCCGGCAATACAAGCTCTACCACACTACCCTCAGCCCTCAAGAGCACCATCTCGTGTTCAAATTGCCGCCGGGCCATCTGGTCGAAGGCTTCAGCGGTGGCACCGATCGGGGCAATGATAATGATCACATCATGGCCGTGAGCAAGGTCGGCACTTGTGCCGGAGCGTATGCCACCATCCATGTAGCGCCGGCCGTTGATCGTGACCGGCGGGAAGAGGCCCGGAACTGCACAGCTTGATGCGACGGCGCGGGCCAAGGGCGCGCCGGAGTTGCGATCCCAAACGACAATCTCACCGCTCTGTACATCCACGGCCGTGATGCGTAGTGGACGCTGTGGCCAAGCAAGACCATCAAGGACCGATTCAAAGCGCTGCAGATACACGTCCTCCGTATCAGTTTTGGACTTCAAGGCCAACGCACCAATTTCGGCTGCAAGGGCGGGCGTCATCTCCGCCGTGCTGCCCCAGAGCACGCCGATCGCCATCAAGCTGTGTGTATCAAACGAGATGGGAGCAGCCTTGACTGCATCAAGCGGTGCGAGCTGCGCGGCAAGTTGGAAATCCAAGGGCAGGCCCAGCGCAATCTGTGTGCCGACGACCGAACCGGCGGACGTGCCCACGATTAAATCTGCCGCTCCTATATCAACTCCGGCTCGATGGAGCCCCGTCAGCAGACCAATCTCCCAGGCAATGCCGACCGTTCCCCCACCACCAAGTACGACTGCGCGTGATGCCATGACTGCCTCCTTATGCTGGACCTACCCCATCGTGTATAACGCGCCGGACCGGATCGCCAACATGAATCGTGCCGGGACGGTGCACCGTCGCATAAATGCCGGCGCAGTTTTCGCGCTGCCGGACGATCGTTTTGAGCACACGCGCATCGACCTCTGCTGTTGCCGGATCAAGGTTGACCATCGCACAGCGCACATCTCGCAGATTCACCTGCATCGTGAACGCATCTGGGCCATCACCGATCATCAGGCGGTCGCCAACCCAAGTATCTTCAAGAAATGGTGTTGGGTCGATAGTCTCGATCACAATATTGGGACGGAAGCGCAGTGGATCGAGGTCACGGCCCGTCGCCGCTCCCAGCGCTGCCACCGTCGTCTCGCTGATGAGCGAGAGACACATGTTATCGAAGGTACCGCGATCAAGCTGCGCCAGCTGGACCGGCGCTCCATGGGCTTGTGCCAACTCAGCCGCGAGTTCAGCACTGTCGAGCCGCATCACGCAGCCATCGGGCGTTTGGACTTGGATCGTGGATCCAGCAGGCCGTTCCGGATCCGCGAAGGCCGGCCGGTAGCGCAGCAGGCGCGGCAGTTTATTGGCGGACAGCCAGGGAAAGCCGCTCAGCACACCGCTCCGTGCAAAGGCATAGCGCCGGTCGCCTGCCAGGCCGTGCCACTCTACGTCGATAGCGGTCAGCGCTTCGGCGGCCATTGATTTAACGGGGTAGCGGTACAGTAGCTTCACCACCCCAACGATCTCCATGTCGCGTTGATCGGTTGGCATCATGCGTTCCTTTGTGCCCATAGCGTGCGGCACGAAAGGATACTGTACCGCAGGACATCCGTTTGCTCAACCTCACGCCATTGAATAATTGAACCGGCGGTTTCTTGACAAGTGCAGGTAAGAATGGCAGGATTACTAGGGCTTATACACAGAGCGTACGAGAGGCTGGGGTGGGAGCGGAGCGCATGCGGGTCGCCGTGATCGGCGCGGGAGTAAGTGGCATTGCGGCCGCAAAATGTTTACTCGACGAGGGCCTTGAGCCGGTCGTCTACGAGCAAGGCACCACGCTAGGCGGTGTATGGCGCTATGATGAGGCCCTGCCCGATGGCGGCGGTCCGGCCTATCGCGGGCTACACACAAATACCTCCAAGCAAACGACGGCCTTCTCCGACTTCCCTTTTCCGGCGCACCTGCCAGATTTCCCGCCACGTTCGGAGATGCTACGCTATCTCGATGATTATGCCGACCACTTTCATGTGCGTGAGCACATCCGCTTCGCTACGGAGCTCGTTAAGGTAACGCCGGCTGGGGCGGGCCGCTGGCTCGTCGCCTCCCGTTCGCCAGATGGCAACAACGTCGAGAGCTTTGATGCCGTATTCGTATGTAGTGGCGTATTTCGCGACCCGATCCTCCCCAGCCTACCCGGTGCCGAGACTTTCACCGGCACAATCCTGCATAGCCGGGCCTACACCGTCCCGGCTCCCTTCGCGAACCAAACAGTCCTCGTTGTCGGGGCGGGCAGCAGTGCAACCGATGTCGCTCTCGAGACGAGTGCAGTCGCACGCCATGTGTACATGAGCGTGCGCGAACTCCCAAGCAGTGGTGCAGAGCAACCACAACCACCGCGCCAAGGTGGCTGGCAGACGTGGCTGGCGCGTGTCATCTCCCAGCAGATGCGCCAACGGCTTGCGCGGCACGCCCTGCTGGTCCTGGCGCGTGCCCTCCACTACCGGCGACGTAGTGCTCCTGATGCCCCTTTCGCGCCGAACCCAACGTCCTTCACGCCGCACCCCAAGCTACGCGATCCGCTAGCAGCTGGTACCGTTACCTTTAAGCCGGCGATCACCAAGCTCAACGGCAATATGGTCGAGTTCGCCGACGGCACGCAGACTCAGATCGACACGATTGTGTGCGCGACGGGCTATGCCCTTGGTTTTCCCTTTTTCGACCCCTCGGTCTTGCGTCCATCCCAAGATGGCCTCGATCTCTACCGGCTGATTGTGCCACCGGCCTGGCCGACCCTCGCCTGCATGGGCATGTTTCGGGTCAGTGGCCCCGCACCGCCCGTTGCTGAGATGCAGGCACGCTGGGCCGTAGCTATTGTACAGGGCCAGGTCCGGTTGCCTTCAGCACAAGCGATGTGGCGAGCGATCATGAACCGCAGAGCACTGCTCAACAAGACAGGTGGTCATCCTTTGCGCTTGAATGCCGAGGCCTACCAGGATATGCTGGCGGCGGAGATCGGCGCGCTCCCGCGCCTTTGGTGCCGTCCCTGGCTGTGGCACGCAATCCTAGCCGGACCGCCCGTAGCCGCACAATACCGGCTCGATGGTCCCGACCATTGGCCCCGTGCTGCGCGCGTTCTTAAAGGTGAGGCCATAGATATCGGCCCAAGCACGAACGAATGGGCCCAGGGCGCCTAACTCCTCATGCAGGCCCGCACAACCATCAACCCTGCCGGTCGCGCGCAGCGCGGCTTCCTCGTTGGTGTTGTTATGGCCCTCACATTGGTCGTGCTTGGCGCACTCCTCATACCCGCCACCAGTCGCCTCAGCATCCTGGCAGCCGCGAGTGTACTCATCCTCTATGGCGTGATCGGCTGGCTGTATCCACCACGGCTAGCCCGGCTTGATCCACGTATTTTGCGTCTAGCAACCTTCTTTGGTCTGTGTGCCGCCTTGGTCTTCGCCGGTGAAATAGTGCTGGAATATATCCTGCTCCCCACGAACAACACCCTCCTAGGTTATATCGAGTTCGGGAGTGTGTTCTGCTTGTACTGCCTGGCCGGGGTGGTCAGCGCGCGACAGACGCAGAGCATTCGGCGTGCAATCCTCACTGCACTTAGCAGTGCCATGCTCAGTGCCCTGATCTGGCTGATCGTCGTTCTTGCGACCTTTTATCTGTTTCGTGGAACGTCGCAGCAAGCACAAGTCTTTCGCGCCGAAGGCAACTACGAAGATTTTGCCCGCAGTGGAATGCATGATTTCAATGCCTTTATCCTGGAAGACTTCATGGGCGCGGCGTTCTTCCACTTGCTGCTCGGCCCCATCATTGCAGCGATCTTAGGAACCATTGGTGGCGTGCTCGGCAAGGGCCTTGCGAAGCACCCAGCGCGCTAAGCAACGATTGACCAATCGCTCACAGCTAACAGACCAGCACCGACTTTAGATGATGGCGCGCACCATACCAGGAAGTGGTAGCAATCCAGGTACTGCTCGCCTACTTGACCGCC
>JACDGP010000041.1 GCA_013821605.1 Herpetosiphonaceae bacterium | reverse complement strand
CAATTAATAATCCAGGCTCCGCGTTTCATTTGCGCGAGCCGTTCAGCATTCAACAAGTTGCGCGTTGTATCGATCAACGGCACGTGCAGCGAGACAATGTCGGCTTGCCGCAGCAGTTCGTCAAGGTTGACCGGCTGTACGCCAAGCTGAGCCGCCCGCTCTTCCGAAATAAAGGGATCATAGGCCAGCACCGTCATATCAAAGGCGCGCGCCCGACGAGCGACCTCGGCTCCGATCCGTCCTAAGCCGAGTAAGCCCAATGTCTTGCCCCGCACCTCGGTGCCCATAAACTTGCCACGCTCCCATTTGCCACCGATCAACGACATATGCGCCTGCGGCAACTGGCGCGCGATGCTGAGGATCAGGGCCAGCGTCAGTTCGGCAACCGCAATACTATTCGAGGCCGGCGCGTTCACCACCAGGATCCCGCGCTCAGTCGCAGCCCGTTGATCAATATTATCGACGCCGGTCCCGGCCCGCCCGACGACCTTAAGATTACTCCCGGCCCCGAGCAAATCCGCCGTCACTTTCGTTTGTGAGCGTACCACCAGCGCATCATACTCCGGCAGCACCGCTTTAATTTGCTCAGCGGTGAGATTCAGTTTTACATCAACGTCGGCGGCCTTACGCAGCAGCGCTAAACCTTCGTCGCCAATTTTCTCCGTCACCAGAATCCGGCTCATCTACCTTCCTCCACGCAAACGGCGGGACTAAGTCCCGCCGACGACAATGTCATGCTTAGGTATATATGTCGCTTGCCATTATACCAAGGCTGCTGTAAAGGTGGGTATGAGGTAGTCCATCACTTCAGCTGTCACTGGCACGCTTCGGTGTGTTAGGCATGATAATGCCTGCAATCATGGTGAGCAAGGTATCGACGTCAAAGGGCTTCTCGATGTGCGCACAGTTCATCCTTTGAAGGAGTTCCGCTTGATCATTGAGAAAGCCACCATCCGCTGAGCAAACGATGATTGGGAGTTGCCGACTAGTCGTATCCGCCCGCACGCGTTGAAGGAGTGCCCAGCCCGAGTTCGCCTGCTCCAGCCGAAGATCGAGAATCAGGAGATCGGGCTGCCGTTGCACGGCAACCTCTACCCCATCGCTGCTGTCCAGCACGATGGCGTGATAGCCTTCCTCAGTGAGCACCTCTTGCATGAAGTTAAGGAACGCTGCATCATCGTCAACCACTACAATGACTGGCTCGGTCATGGTTCCTTCCTCGGGTAGGAGTTCTAAAATCAAGTGGCTGTTCATTCGCTGTTCAATGTATTAGACATGAGCCGAGCATAATTCGTTACACATAATGTTTACCGCATCCTGATGCGAAATAACCAAAACGCCGGTTTGCATTGCCCGCAAGGGACGCGCTGCCACCGCAAGTTTGCATAATCGTCTACGGCGGGCTATAATATATGAAGGCCAAGCTGTCCCCAGCAGCGGTCAATTTACTTAAAGGACGCACATACTTAATGGAAGAACAACTACTTGCGACGCCTGGCGCATCGGACGCTGCTGTCGCATCAGCCGCACCCGCCGCCGAGCCGCAGGATGACCGGGCGTTGATGGAGGCCTTCCTCGACAACCCCACCAACAACTACTATAACCTGCAATACGGCGACACGCTCGACGGCGTGATCATGCACGTCAGCCGCGATGAAATCCTGGTTGACATCGGCTCCAAGAGCGAAGGCGTCGTCCCCGCGCGCGAGATGACCTCCTTCTCACCCGAAGAGCGCACCGAATTGCGGGTCGGCGATGAAATTCTGGTCTTCGTGCTCCAGTCCGAGGACAAAGAAGGTCGCGCCGTGTTGTCGTTGGACAAGGCTCGCCAGGAGAAGTCATGGCGCCGGCTGCAACAGCAGTTCGAAAGCGGCGACGTGATCCAGGCTGCCGTCCGTAACTACAACAAGGGCGGGTTGTTGGTCGATCTAGACGGCGTGCGCGGCTTCGTCCCCGCCTCACAGGTCAGTGGCATTAGCCGTGGCCCCGACGCTCAAAAGCAGTCGGATATGGCCAAGTTGGTCGGCGGCAAGCTAACGCTCAAGATCATCGAGATCAACCGCAACCGCAATCGCTTGATCCTCTCTGAGCGCCAAGCTGCACAAGAAGTGCGCGAAGCTCGTAAGGACGAGATCATCGAGAACCTGAAAGAAGGCGATGTGCGCACCGGCACCGTCACCTCGATCACCGACTTCGGTGCCTTCGTGGACATTGGTGGTGCCGATGGCCTGGTCCACCTGAGCGAGCTGTCGTGGAGCCGGGTCAAGCATCCTGCCGAGATCCTCAAGGTCGGCGACAAGACCCAGGTCTATGTGCTCAACATTGACAACGACCGCAAGCGGATTGCCCTATCGATCAAGCGTACCCAGGACGAGCCCTGGTCGACCATCAATGGTCGCTACCAATTGGGCCAACTTGTCGATGCCACCATTACCCAACTGGCCTCCTTTGGAGCCTTTGCCCGGCTGGAGGATGGCGTTGAGGGCTTGATCCACGTCTCTGAAATGGGTGACGGTCGTATTCAGCACCCGCGCGAGTTGGTGAACGAAGGCGATACCGTACCGGTACGCATCATTCGCATCGACCCCGCCCGCAAGCGGATCGGTTTATCGATGCGGCGTGTGGAAGGTGACGACGGCAACTATGCCGACGTGCCCGACCTCGACTATGATGCCATGCTGGACGCAGAGCCCACCGACGAGTTGTAAACCGGCGCGTAGCGCTAGGCGACGAGCTAGACCTTCCAAGGGTCTAGCTCGTTTCTCTTTAAGTCTATAATGATTCGAAGCTTATAAGGAGCATTCTATGCGTACGCCCTTGCTGGCCGGCAATTGGAAGATGTACATGACCGTGGCCGAGGCTGTTGAGCTCGTCCAGACCCTGCTCGATAACCTGGAGATGGTTGGGGATCGTGAGGTCGTGGTGTGTCCACCGTTTACGGCATTGCATCCACTTTCGCCACTCCTCAGCGAGAGCCCCCTGCAACTCGGCGCGCAGAATATGTATCCGGCCGACAGTGGCGCCTTTACTGGCGAGATCTCACCCGTGATGTTGCTCGAGTTGAACTGTCGCTACGTGATCGTCGGTCACAGTGAGCGCCGCCAGCTTTTCGGCGAAGACGATACGCTGATCGCCCGTAAAACGCGCTCGGCCCTAGAGCACGGTCTTACGCCGATCCTGTGCGTTGGCGAGACCCAAACCGAGCGCGCGGCTGGTCAGGCGGAGATGATTGTATTAGGCCAACTGCGGGCCGCGCTGGGCGATTTGGCCGGCGAACAGGTCGCCGAAATCGTGCTCGCCTATGAGCCGGTCTGGGCAATTGGCACCGGTTTGACGGCTTCACCGCTTGATGCCCAAACGATGCATGCAGCCATTCGGGAAGCCTTGCGCGTACATTATGGCACGGATACTGCGAACGAAGTGCGAATCTTGTATGGCGGCTCGGTCAAACCCGATAATATTGATGTGTTGATGGGTCAGGCTGACATCGATGGTGCGCTGGTCGGTGGCGCAGCCCTTAAAGCCGACAGTTTTTTGCGCATTGTCCATTACCACAGTACAAGCTCGTAGCGATAGCGGCTGGAATTTGAGATATGACAATCCATAGCGCCTCGACGGCCCGGCTGCTGGAACAGCTCCATATCCAATCCACACTCATGCTGCCGGTCGTGATTCGTGCTGCCCAGCACAGCGATCTGGCCAAGCTCGAATGGTTTGGGACCTATGCTCACTTTCGTGATCTCTACCGTCGTACCTGGCTCGATCATCAAGCCGGTCAGCGCTTAATGCTGGTCGCCGATCTGCGGGGCTTTCCGGTTGGCCAGGTGTGGCTTGACGTGACGCCGTTTGAATATGCCTACCTGTATGCGCTACGCGTCTTTGAGCCGTTGCAAGCCTTAGGCATCGGTACCCAACTGATCCACGCTGCGGAAGTCCTCGCCGGCCAACATGGCTATACCCAGCTCCAACTGGCCGTGGAAAAGGTTAATCGCTCAGCTCGTCGGTTGTATGAGCGCGAAGGCTTCCAGATTTTCGGGCAACGGGTCGATGTATGGTCCTATACCGACCAGCACGGCCAGATCCACTGGATTCAAGAAGACGTCTACGCCATGCGCAAAGCACTAGGGTAGGAACCGCAGCGGGTCCACTGCCCGACCATTTATTTTGATCGTGAAATGGAGATGCACGCCGGTCGAGTAGCCACCGCCAGCCGCGTCATAGGTGTTGCCCATATAGCCAATCGGCTGTCCGGCCCGTACCTCCTGCCCGGCATAAACGACGGGATTCGATGCCATATGGCCGTATTCGGTCGTATAGCCACCGCCATTGTCCATAATCACGCAGTAACCATATCCACTACACCAGCCGGCCTCAAGCACCGTGCCGCTGCGTGCTGCCACGATCGGCGTCCAGCGGCTGTTGGAGATATCGATGCCATTATGGAAGCTACTGCCGCTTACCTCGAAGTCGCGGTAGCCAAAAGGCGACGTAATATCACCGGAGGTGGGCCATATCCAGCTAGCCACGCGTGCGGCGCGTACAACTTGGGCTGCGGGCTCAGCTGTAGGAGCAGGCTTAGGGCGTACGGTGGGTGTAATGGTCGCAACAGCTGTGGGTGCATCGGCTACGTGAGCTGCGGCGGGCAGAGATGCTTTCGTTGCCGTTGGCTGGGGCGCGATAGTCGGAACGCTGCTTGCATCCGCAACCAACGCTGCGGCACCCGGTACAAGCGTGAGCAAGCTCTGCTCGATCCAGCCTTGGCTGCCATCCGTCGTTTCGACGTTGAACCAGCTGTCATGCTGGCCCAACAGCTTGACCACATCACCATGGTTAAGCTTGACCACTTTATCGAAATCGGTGCCGGGACCACTCCGCAGATTAGTCTGATCGTCAATAACGTGCCCAGCAAGCTCCACACGAGACGGGTCAACGGTCGGCTGGCTGACTTGCGCCGTTGGGACCGGAGTGTTACGCAGGGCAGCCACTAGCTTACGCAGCATGTGCCGGTCGATCTCAGCACCTTTATTCACCGCAGTTGCGCCCTGCGTAAACACCAACGGGTGTGGCACCGTCACAACTTGAGCTAGGTCACGTTCGTTGCTTCCGCCCTCTGCCGTAGGGCTAATCTGTGGCTCATGCAAGCGGCTGGCAAGCCTCGGAAAACCACTCCCTACGATTGCGGCCAACAACAATGCCGCCAGTGCGCCATGACCAAGCCAGCGTCGTAGTAGTGTACGCACGCCTTGCATAGCCGCCGGTTGGGATGTATGTGGGCGCGGAAGTGGAGCAGGAGTGTTACCAACGAGTTGGTCAAGCATCCTGCGAGCATCGGCTGTAGCAGCCGGCGTAGTACGCTGTGCCCAACGCCTGGGACGACGGGAAGGAACGCGTGTTACCTCGACGCCTGACACGTGGTCTGCGTCCACTGCCCGATCATGGGGCTGTGACTTCAAGAGCTTCTCCTTCGATGATAACTTGGCCCACACAAACATGTTCAGTGCAGGCATCCATCGAACATAAGCGCGGCGTGGCGCTACGGCGTCAGGATATGCGATGGTCAAGATTTTGTCAACTTTGGTATCAGGCACCTGTCAGATTGAACTCCGCAGCAGGTCAACTTCATGTGGCGAGTGTTTGGCAACGGCGCTATTTTCTGCTGGCGTCTTCTGCGGTACGTGTTTTGCTCGTATAGTGATACACAGAATGTTCAGGTATAAGGAGTTCAAGCATGTATCGACCTTTGCTAGCCTGTGCGCTAGTTGGTTCTCTGCTGCTAGCAGCCTGCGGCGGCAACAGCGCAACGACGCAACAGACGACCGTCGTCGGCACAGCAGCAGCTACCATTCAAGCCGCTGCGACCACGAACGGTCCCGCTGCATCAGAAACCATAGTGACCACAGGAGTGGCCGCCACGACTGCTCCACAAACCACCCAGGCAACCACCGATACCGGCATAATGACTACAACCGCGCCACAAAACACAGCCGCAGCTACCAGTATCACAGCATCTGGAGCACAAACAACACAACCGGCAACGGGAGCCGCGCCGGCTACGAATCTCCTACGCTGGTCCAACGAAGGCATATCTGAATTGCCCTCGATCGACCCGGCGAAGCCCGGTGACTCGCAGGCAGTCACGGTGATCAGCCTAGTATTTGGCGGGCTGGTGCGCTTCGATGATCAGCTTAAAGTACAGCCGGATGGGGCCGAGAGCTGGACAACCTCGCCCGACGGCAAGGTCTTTACCTTCAAGATCCGGCCCAATCTCAAGTTCGCCGATGGCACACCCGTTACTGCACAGGATTTTGCGTATTCATTCAATCGTGCTCTGACGCCCAATACCCAAAGCTTCGCCGCACCCTTTCAGTTGTCGCATATTGTGGGTGCCAGCGATGTAGCAAGTGGCAAAGCGAAAACGGCCAGTGGTATTCTAGTCGTCGATCCCCAAACCCTCGAGATCACGCTCGATTCGCCACTCGCGTACTTTTTGTCCTTGCTCACCTATCCTTCGACCTTCGTCACACCTCAGAAGTTGGTCGACACCGGCACAAACTGGACCGATCATGCCTATGGCACTGGGCCGTTCCGGGTTAAGGAATGGAAGCACAATCAAGAGATTACGCTCGAGCCGAACCCCAGCTACTGGCGTGGCACTGTCGGCATCACGATTAACATGCCGTTTATCCAAGACAGCCAGACTGCCTACCAGCTTTACCAGACCAACAAGCTCGATATCATGGGTGCCGGCCAAAACGGTGTACCCTCGGCCAACATCCCCGATGTCAAAGGCAAGCCCGACTACCAGCAAACCGCAGCACTTGCGACGCGCTTCATTGGCTTCAATAACAAGAAAGCACCTTTCGATAAAGAGCAGGTCCGGCGCGCCTTTGCCTTAGCCACCGACCGTAAAACCATTGCCGAGCAGGTGCTTGGCGGGAATGCCGAAGCATCCTCGCGTATTCTCCCCAAAGGTATGCCGGCGGCAGATCTTCCTATTCAGGGCCTCGACTTCGATCCGACGAAAGCCAAGTCTGAACTCCAGGCCGCAGGCGTTGACCCGGCCAGCCTGCAAGTGACATTGACGTATGGTCAGGAAGGCGAGAATGATCGTGTCGCGCAGGCTCTGCAAAGCATCTGGGGTAAAAACCTTGGCGTCACTGTTAACCTACAGCCACTCGAACTGGCGACCTTCTCCAAAAATCTCGACACCACGACGCTGACTCCCGAGCAAGGACTGCAGTTCTATCTAAGCATCTGGGGCGCCGATTATCCCGATCCGCAAAACTTTCTGTCTCAGCAGTTACAAACCGAGTCGCCCAACAACAACGGTCATTACAGCAACACTCAGTTCGATCAACTCACCAAGCAGGCTGACACGCTAGGTGCGCAAAACCAGTACGATCAGCGTATGAAGCTATACAACCAGGCCGAGCAAATCGCCGTGAACGGCGTGGGCTGGCTGCCGTTGTATAATCCGTATACGAATGGCCTGATTCGGCCAACGGTTAAAGGACTAAAGCTTACCGGCCAAGGCTTGATTGCACCGGATTGGACCAAAGTAACCGTTTCGCCCTAGTTCGTGGGGCACAACACGAGGCGCACCTGATTGGTTGCGCCCCGCAGCATGCATCAACAAAGGGTATCATAGCCGCATGACCACTTTTCTTGTGCGCCGGCTGATCAGTTTAATCTTCGTCCTCTTCAGCCTAACGTTTGTGACCTTTATGGTGGGCCATTTCGCCCCCGGCGATCCGATTCTGGTGATGATGGGGCCGCATCGCGATCCCGACACCTACCAGCGTCTGCGCCATGCCTACGGCCTCGACAAGCCCTTGCTGGTCCAGTACGCCGCATACGTTGGCGGTCTGGCACAGGGCAACTTTGGCCTGTCACTCCGTTATCAGGGGCGGGCAGTCTGGGACTTAATCAAAGGCGGCGTGCCGGTGTCGATGGGGGTGGGCGGACTGGCGCTGATCATCAGCCTGCTGATCGGCATCCCACTCGGCGTTGTCGCGGCAGTCAAGCACAACAGCGCAGCGGATCGGACGATCATCGGACTGACCCTGCTGCTGTATTCCATCCCATCCTTTGTGTTGATCCCCATCGCTTGGCTGGTGGTGCGGGCACTCTATGACGCCAAACTTCCCGCACCGCCGATCGCCGGCTGGGGAACCTGGCAAAACTGGATCCTGCCGGTCACCATTCTGGCCGCCGGTAGCACCGGCTACCTGACCCGGTTAACGCGCTCCACAATGATCGAAACCCTGCGCCAGGAATACGTCCGGACAGCACGCGCCAAGGGGCTACGCAATGGCATGGTCACCTGGAAACACGCCTTCCGCAATGCGCTGCTGCCGGTCATCACGGTGGTCGGCCCTTCGGTCGCGTTTTTGATTACCGGCGCGTTTGTCGTCGAAAATCTACTCAAAGTGCCAGGGATTGGCTTTCTAACGGTCCAAGCGATCGGCCAACGTGACTACCCGGTGATCCAGGGTACCACCGTGCTCCTGGGCGTCGCCGTCGTGCTTATGAATCTAGTGACCGACCTAGCCTACACCGTCCTCGACCCGCGTATTCGGCTCGAATAACACAAGGATCGCTGAGCCTTCATGGCGACACAACCACAGATTACCCAAACGCCGGAGATGATTACGCAGAATGCGCTCGTGGCGACGGTGCGGCGCAATACAGAGGTCACCATCTGGCAGCGAGTGCGCCGCAATCGCACGGCCACAATCAGCTTGGCAGCTGCATTATTCGTCGTGCTGGCAGCACTGCTTGGCCCGTTATTGTATCGCGTCAACCCGGCTGCGACGGATTTCGCTGCCTTGAACAGCGCTCCCTCCGCCCGTCACCTACTTGGTAGCGACAATCTGGGCCGCGATACGCTCGCGCGCCTGCTACAAGGCTTACGCGTCTCCTTGCTCGTCGCGCTGGTGGCCGAAACAATCAATATTGTACTTGGGGCGACGATTGGCGTACTGGCTGGCTACTTCGGTGGCTGGATCGACAACATTCTTTCGCGGCTGGCGGATATGTTGTTTGCGTTTCCGGGGCTGCTGCTCGCAATTCTCGTAGCCGCCATCTGGGGTCCGGCCATCACCGACCGCTACGGTGGCGTCGGACGTTTATTATTGGTGGCCACCGCGATCAGTCTGGTAACCTGGCCATTAATGGCGCGGTATGTACGCAGCCAAACTTTGTCTTTACGTGAGCAAGAATATGTGAACGCAGCACGCGCACTTGGTTCGGGCGATTGGCGCTTGATCACCCACCATATGCTGCCCAACCTTTTCGGTCTCGTGATCACTGCAGCAACGTTGGATGTGGTCGGAGTCATTGTCGGCGAGTCGGTCTTGAGTTTGTTGGGCTTGGGCACCCAACCACCAATGGCCAGCATCGGCCGCATGATTAGCGACGCCGTACCCTTCTTCGCGCGCTCCTCGTTTCAAGTCTTTGTGCCCTGCGCCACGCTCACCGCCCTGGTGCTGATCTTCTCATTCCTGGGCGACAGTCTGCTCGACATTCTGGACCCTCGCGGGCGGTAGGTGGTGCCAGTTATTACAGAAGCATAGCTCCTGCAGTATGGCTAGGTAACTGTAACTAGCCCGTTTCTCTACATCGTCATAGTACCCATTCGCACGCATACACGTCCATATGATGTGGTAATATTTATTTGCAACTGTGATATAGAAAGATGGAGTTGTTCTTCACGCTTCCGGTGTCGTGCCAGCGTTGACATCACCAGAAGCTTCCGTCGCCACTGTCATGTAACCCCCACAGTTCATGCTGCTTTCAAGCAGCCCAAGGAGTCTTTCATGGTAAAGTTTCAGCGATTGGCTCTGCCCCTGCTGGCAATGGTTATTGCTTTTTTGTTTAGCCCGTCCATCATCGACCCGTGTCGCACCGATCCCATTTTTAGCTTCACAGATGGGAGCCGGGTGACAGTCACAGCCTCGGTCAACGCGGCAGTGAGTACGATTAAGCATCTAGACTATCGACTCCATGTGCCCCATGGACTCGTGGTAGCACATGTCGAAAGTACCGGGGTGCCACGGAATGCCACCGAGACCTACGCGGTCATTGACGACCAACTACCAGGTTCCTATAGCGTGGCAATCTTGATCACCGGCACCGGTCACGCTGCCGCGATGACTAGTCTACTACAAGCGAACGGTCAGTCCATAACGGGCAGCGGGACCACTGGCACTTCCTTACACTTGCACACAATACACGGAGCATCGCGATGATGAGAGCACCTCGCACAGGCTTCTTCGCGGAACCACAACCCGGTATCGCCATCGCCGTCGCCCTCGTCGCTGTTGCTGCCCTGTGTTGGAGCGGCACGATGCTCTTCAATCCACCGTCCATTTTGCCTTGGACGTCCTGGCTCGGCTGGGGCCTGGCATTGGCAGCCGCTGTGGTCGTTGCCACACTCTATCCGATTCATATCGACACGCACATGAAGCTCTCACTGGCGAGTATCCCACTCTTCATGCTGATACTGCTCTTTCCACCGTTTATCGCGGGCGGTTTTGCCGGCTTCGGTGTCGCCACTGCACAACTTATCGTCCTGCGACGGCGGGGCTTATGGTGGAGCGATGTTGTCACAGTTGTCGCTCGCAACACTCTTATCGTCGTGGTGGCAGCAGCATTCGTGACTGATCTGACAGCATGGCGCTTGCCGTTTAACCTGATGCTGCTCTTGACCATCCCTTGGGTATTTTGCCTCGACGTGCTCACCAGCCCACTGTATTTGTATCCGATGACGCGCCGCCATCCGCTCCGGCAAATCCCTGACATCGCACGCGCCACCTGGCAGGCAGAACTGGTGCAATACCTGATCGGTGCGTTGGGTGTGATCCTGATCCGCTTCAATCCATGGGCCGTCATCCTCCTCCTGCTGCCTATCTATCTGGTGTATAGTAGCTTTCGCCGCGCATTCGAGTTTCAAGACGTTGCACGCACGTTGCTCCACAACATGGCCGATCTCGTTGATAACCGTGATCCACTGACGGCGCAGCATTCTCAGCGTGTCGCTGAGATGAGTGCCAAAATCTGCCAGGAATTACGGATCGGCTGCGCAGAAACCGACTTGATCGTGGCCGCTGCACGGGTGCATGACGTGGGCAAGATTGTGGTGCCTGATGCGATCTTGTATAAACCTGGTCCGCTCAATGACCAAGAATGGGTTGTGATGAAATCGCACGTCGAAACCGGCGCGCATATGTTGCAGTCTAGTTTGCGGAGCGGACAGCAAGCTCGTCGCTTGACGCAGATCGTCCGTAGCCATCACGAACGTTGGGATGGGCAAGGCTACCCCCACGCGCTCGCCGGACCCGACATTGTGCTGGGAGGACGAATTATCGCGGTAGCAGACGCCTTTGATGTCATGACGACCGATCGACCATATCATTCCCGCATGAACGAACACCAAGCGCTGGTCGTTCTGAGCCAGGGCCGGAATACCCAATGGGATGCTGTCGTCGTTGATGCGCTCTTGCGTATCCGTGGGTACCAACTCCCGCAGCCCACGCCTACGACTCCCCGGTCAGCACCCTTAGGCCAGCAGTTTCGGGCCTCGTAGCGGCACGATGGTTTTGTTGCAGGGAACAGGGCGTCGCCCTGTTCACGTTGTTCGAGCTGGAGCCCTTTCCCCACCACGCCTTTGGACCTGCCTAAGATGAAGCTTGACGCCCTACTAGGTCGAGCCATCGGTATCAAGGAAGGTGTGGACCAACATAGCCGATGATTATTTTTCCTGGCTCTGGGATGAAGTGAATACGCCATGCCTGCCAATTGATCTTGAGATGCCAGCTAAAGACACGCTCTTGACCATCTGGACAGCGGAACGTACGCTCTTTGCTAAATTGATTGAGAGTTGATTCGCTTTCGGGCGATACTTTGCCCGGAATTTTGGTGTAGTCGAACGAGCCGCTCTGCCACGACTCCGCGTAGTGTTGAAGTTCAGCAATATGTTTTAGCACAAGTTCTAGCATCGGATTGCCCATACGTAACTGCTGCAGTTGCCTTCGAACATCTTCACAGAAGGCCAGATTCGGAAATAGCTCTTCGCGTTGGCCCCACAAATCCATGCCGTCGCGTACATCAACCTGCCGATGCTGCTCGATCCAAGGTAAGTGTTCCAGTATATGTGGCGCTCGTGCAGCATGAATAACCTCTATTTGGCTGGTTACGATTTCGCCGCTATCATCGAGCTGCGATGCTTCTAAATTTATCCGGCTGCAATCCCAACATTGATTTGATAGGACGCTAAGAGCAATTGCGCTCAGCTGGGAAGCGATACTAAGCCCCTGCGCCAACTCGCCGTCATATATACACTCATAGGCACGCATAGCTTCCTCAACATCGGGCAAATCTGCTAGGTATGGGCTTTTGCTTGAAATGGTTCGGAAAAATGTTCTGGTGTCACGGTCGACACTTGGATCATTACGCCATTGAACGAGAAGGTAGTTGGGAGCGAGGAGTGTTTGCTGGAAAGCCTCATGTGTACGAAGCACTGTGATTCGTTGCTTGCGCGCCTCACGTAGCGTTGCAACGAGATCCATCATCCGCTGCTGTGCTGTTCTAACGTCTGCAGCGGGCGTTCGCAGCGAGAGCTCGTTCATCACCATTTCTAAGGTCATGCCTCGCTCCTTGGCTCCAACAATACTTCGAGGTTCCTATCCCACTCATCGAAGAACCCCTCCGGCCAAAAATCGATCCTGCCGTCACGGTCAATGAGTGGCGATGCAACGATATGCACCGGTTCGTCTTGCCGAACTTGCCTATCGAAGAAGTGCATCCGTACGTTTTCAGGTTCAAGCTTACCACCGTGGACAGCTAGGCGAATACCGTTCAGTACGTGGTCACTATGCGTCTCGATCATAACCTGCACGCCACTTTGAGCTGTCCGCCCTAAGAGCTCACCCATAAGTGACTGACCCTTCGGATGCAAATGTGCTTCGGGATTTTCGAGGAGTAGGAGTGAGCCTGGTCTAGCTGATAAGGCCGCAACAAGGATCGGAAGGGTGTAGGTGAGACCGAAGCCGACATTGGTCGCACGGAACGGATTGCTCGCTTGCGTCCCAGACACAAATGAAAAGCGCAAGCTCACCAAATCCATATCCGGATTTGCCGTCAGATGCAGCCGAGTCCCTGGTGAGACTTCGCCCATCCACGCTTCTACCTGATTAATGAGGCTGTATGACATGGCAGTGGGATGATGCAAGCTGCTGTTCTCGACATCCTGATTGCCGAACAGCGAGAGAAAATAGGCCGTGAATTCGCCTTGTGGTCCCAACTGTCGGTGCTGGCGCACCACATAATCGGAGATAGCAAATGATGTACGCGGGCCAATCCGCTCAGCTTGAAGATACTGGAACTCATCGCTGAACAAGCTCGAGCCATAAATACCATTAGCACCATGCCCTCCCAGGAGGCGCATCACATCAACCAGCGTGTCGTAGTTGAATTGCCAGCGACCACTTATGCCGTTGTCAAGCTCAAGCTCAAAACGCAGAATATCATCTTGAGCTTTGTCGTAAAACACGTCTGTAGCCGTGCCCAAGTGCACAAGATCGCCATTGAGAGCTAAACCTGTATCATCAAGCAGACCCTGTTGATACGACTGGCGAAGCAGCAACAGCGATTGGATGACGGACGATTTGCCCATGCCATTAAGACCTGACAGGAGCGTGAGCGGCCCAAGCTCAAGGGACTGATCTGCGAAGCACTTAAAGTTGTGTAAGTGTAATGTTCGAATCATGTAAGCACCTCCTGAATCAGCTCCTGAATGCGACTGAATCTCATTCGGACCTTGAGAATATCGCCTGTTGCGAACGAAATGGAGTCGTCAAACGAAACAGGATGCTCGGAGGTACGCTGCTCATTCAGCAAGTCAATGAAACGGCTGCGTAGAATGAACTTGCGTTGCTCAAGCTGCCGCAGTTGCTCATCGTTGAGAGAGCTCAAATTAACTGACCATGTATCAAACAATGGCTTATTGATCAGTTTGCGCCGCGAATTTGGGCTATATCGCTTCCTGAAGGCTTCGTTGTCGAAGATTCCTGTAGCGGCATTCATGGCGCGCAGGAACTGTTGCTCTAGCTCCTCTAGTTCCCTGCTTCTCATCTTATTCATTCTCGCCATAGCATCATTCAAGAACTTGTCGAAGTCCTTGACTTTATACTCGGTATAGGGTGTGATTGTAAATGCCAGAAATCGCAGCACGAATTCACGATCTGCCATACGATCGTCGGAGACCCCCCAAGCTGTGGCGCACTTGAACTCCTCCGTTTGCGCTAAGCGCGTGATGAGGCGTGCAGCTGGGCCTTGATTGAGTGCATGACGAATCTCCTGTGGGGACAACGGCAACCCACCCGTATTGATCCGCTTGAAGATGTTGAACTTGACTTCCTCCGGAGTACCACGTGAGATGAGATACGCTGTGATTTGAGTCTCAAGGATTCGTCGCTGATAATTGCGTGGTATCTCGTCGAAGGACTTGCCTTCGAGCGACTCAAGAAAATCCAGGCCGGTGAGCTTGAGGGTTTTGTCGATGACGAACCGTTTGAGTGTCGTCAGGCGTTGTAAGCCATCGACAACGACCCAGCGATCATCGTTAGTAGCATCCATATAAAACGCGGGCAGCGGAATACGAATCAAGATCGACTCGATGAGCCGACTCATCGTATCTGACCTCCAAATACCACCTTTGCGCTGGAAGTCGGGTGCCATGTCTAGTTCGTTCTCGCGGATACGGGCGAGCAACAAATCGATCGTCAATGGCCTGGTCTCGACGCGAATCAATGTCGGATCGAACGGGGATGTCATGCCTCCACCACTCGTGTCTTCTTCCTCAACTCCTGGCCCACCATAGAGGTAGCTAGCGTGTAACTCGTCGGAAAGCTCATCTTGTGCAACATTGGACATGTCATGATCCCCTTATTCTTTGCGACTCCCGTTTTCATGCTGATGGATGGAGTACTAGCGGCGCTATGATCCTCTTCATCAACGAATATTACGGTGCTGGATCCGATCTTCCAAGAATAGCTGGTTGGCTTGAACTTGAGTCGGTAGCGCAACCATATCGACCGGTTTGCTGGTACTGGTCGCAAGCCGGTTCTGATTAAGCCCATTAATGTCATAGGTGGCATCGGTGCACCCGGCCCGATACTGCTGCTGATCCGTGTGCCAACTCAAAAAGCAGCCGTTCACTGGATCGACACCCAGGAGTGCCTGGTAGCTGCCATCCGCCTGTTTGGCGACATAAATCACATCTTCACTCAGCACCGAGCGGTTGGGGATCAGCTTGGATGTTTCAAGCTCCTTGACCGCTACATCAACGGGCTGGCCGGCCACAAACTTTGTGACCGGTCCCAGTCGCACCAGCTTGGGGGTCTGCCTCGTCATCGCATACAGCAGTCCCACACAGATCACCAGCGAGGCAACCATCCCAACCGCAAAAATGCCATACATGATCTGCCGTTGTCGCGCTTCGCGCAGATCGCGTGCGTACTCGTTCATAACGTCCGTTCGTCCCTTCGTCTCCTCCACTGGGCCGTGCTCCCGCGTGCTCGTCGTAGTGGCTGGGCGACTGCCAGGAGTCGCTCACTATCACTCGTATAAGGATCGAGCTCATAGGAGCCGTAGATCGCTTCGAGCGTAAAGCCGGCGTGGCCGAGTAAATATTCCAGTTCGTACCGGTAGATCCAGCGCATCGTGAATGGCAACACCGAGCGCTTAAGCAGCCGGTCCGCACCAATTTCATCATACATGAATTCGACGTAATGCGTTTGCTCGGCTACATTCGTACGGCGCAGCATATACTTTTGCACCAACTGCTCCTCGAACGTGAAGCTGTTCACATGCACCAGCAGCCCCTCGTCGGCCACCAACTCACGTGGATCGGGATTGAAGAGATCAAGGATCAGCAACCCGTCCGGTCGGAGATGCTCGTGCAGACGCTCCAGGGCCTCCAGTTGATCCGACGGTGTCGCAAGGTGCATAAAAGAGTTCATGGCAATCAAGGCCATGGCAAAGCGTTCTGGTAGGGCTAGGCCGCGCAGATCGCCAACCTCTGCACGTGCGTGGGGAAGGCCGGCAGCCACGATTTTCGCCTGAGCTAGCCCGATCATCGCCGGAGCAATATCAACGCCCACAACAGCGTGCCCGGCCTGAGCTAGGGGTACTAGCACCCGGCCCGTTCCGCACATCGCCTCCAGGATCGGCCCGCCGGTACGCTGCGCAAATTGGAGATACAGATCGAGGTCGGCGGTGAAAGAGCCGTAGTCAGCATCATAGAGCCGGGCAAAGGCGTCGAAATCGATCATCCAGGTCCCGTTAGATCACGTGGAGCAGCCGCAACAGAAGGAGGCCGCCCGCCAGCAGTGCAGCCCAAATTACGCTCGCGAACACGACTTTGCCGTTCAAAGCACGCTCGAAGCGCAACGGCTTTGGTTGCATGCCGCCGGAAGTGGGCCGCATGATCGTTTGCTGCGGCAACGTATCCTGCTGTGGTGCCAAGGTGCGACCGGCACGTGGTTGGGACGCTTGGGGTGGGCGCATCTGTGGTGCTGTCTGCATCGTCGTGGACAAGCGCCGGTCACTTTGGGACCGGCTACGCCGCGCTTGGCGCACGACAGATGGCACGACCAGCAGAGCTACGAACCCTCCAACCACCAGCCAAGGTAACACACTGCTGAAACCGGCTGGTAGGCTCACGGACTGGCCATTAAACACCTGCGCCAGGAGCGGTATGAAATGCGGAAACAAGCGCGCGAGCGCCACCAGTCCTACCAGGATCAAGCCCCACGGGCCAGAAGACTTCCGCTTGGGTGGTGAAGGTTGTTGGTTGGCGGTTATAGGCATAACGGGCTCACAGCATGTTGACGAATCATAGAAGCGTGGGCGTAGATTGTCAACTAGGGAGCAGCACGTTCATCACCTGACGTAGTGCCGCATCCTCCACTCCCACCCGCTCGGCTGCGGCAGCCAGTGCAGGCGAGTGCCGCTGGCGTAGCGTCAGCAATGCTACTGCCTCGATATCAGCGACCTCGGCCACATCGCGCGCTGCCAGCGCCGCATGAGCTCGTGCCGCTTCCAGCATCGTGATTTCGGCGCGGTGCGAAGGAATCTGGAGGGCATCAACTAGGGCGATGGCTGTTTCTTCCGCCGCCGTCGTCGGATTGATCGCGGGTAAGGCCGTGCGAGCAGCGGCGACGAGCCGGGCCAGAGCTGCAGTCTGCACGTCGAAACGGGCCCGAAAAGCTTCAGGATCAGCGCTAAAGGCGCGGACATGGCGCGCTGCTGCTAAACGTGCCGGACGCTCTGCGACCGGCCCAACCCACACTCTGAGGCCAAAGCGGTCCATGATTTGGGGGCGCAGGCGGCCTTCTTCGGGATTCATTGAGCCAATTAGCACGAAGCGCGATGGGAATAAACGTACCATCGGACCACGCCGCACAAAGGTCCGGCCCTGTGCGGCGGCATCCAGGATGGCGTCGACCACGGGCGGATCGAGCAGATTGACCTCATCGACATACAGCAGGTTATTATGGGCCGTCGCCAGCACGCCTGGCTCAAGCAAAACCCGCCGTTGTTCGAGCGCCACCCGCTCATTAACGCCGCCGACAACATCTTCGATCCGCGCCGTTAGGGGCAGTTCGATCAACCGCACTGAGGCAACCAGCGTGAGCGCTTGACCCTTACTGACGCGCTCACGACAGTCGGCGCACTGCCCGGCGGGATCGTCTGCCCGACAGCCGCGTTCACATACGGGTTGCTCAACGGGAGGTAGCAGATCGAGCAGCGACCGTACAGCGGTTGTTTTGCCGACGCCGTAGGGTCCTTGCAACAGGACACCGCCAATCGCAGGATTGACCAACACCAGCAGCAGCGCCAGTTTTAATTCTTCTTGCGCCACAATCGCCGGGAAAGGGAACACTGCCAGCCCGACCTGATCGTGCATCACAACAGTTCGATCTCGGTAGCGGTCACCTCGACATCTGGACGATGCTCATAGACCCAATTAACTACGGCTTGCAGTTGCTCACGCGTATAACGCGCGTCGCTGGACACGCTCGCTACCCCGATGACTGCCGTTTGCCAGCGGTCCTGCTCGGCGACCTCCGCGACCGACACATTGAATTCATTACGTAGCTTCGCGAGCACCGACTTGACGACGGAACGCTTCTCTTTCAGCGAATGAGCTAGTGGTAAACGGAGTTGGATCGTTAGGCTACCAATAATCATGGTTTCAGTTAAGGGACCACGGTCCATCAAGATGCTGTTTCGGTGTGCCGGAGACCGGCGGCAGCATACGTAACTCTTCCTCAAGGGCTGCGGTTAGTGCCTCCAGCCGGGTTTCGAGATCGGCTTCCAACAGATGTTGCTTGGATTCGTCCGTGACCTGTAGTTGTTCCGATAAACGGAAGGAAAGCTCGATCGGATCAAGTGGCAGGTCGGCAAGTGGCTGTGCTGAGCTCGTAATGATCGGAGCAGCACTACGATAACGATTATACAGTTCGCGCAGGTGATCTGCCTGGATCTGGCATTCCGAATCGACCTCATCCTCCAAAAATTCGACGGCTGCCACCAAATATGGTGCGTCCTCGACGATCTCATGCACCCGAAAGCGCGGACCGCCCTGCGTCGCAATATAATACTGGCCATCTTCGAAGCGAATGGCATCAATGATCGTGGCGGATGTGCCGACACTATGTGGTCGCGCGAGTTCGCCGAAGGCCTCGGCACCTGAGTGAATCAGCACTACGCCGAAGGGCTCCTGGCGAGTAAGGCATTGGCCGATCATTTGCTTATAGCGCTCTTCGAAAATGCGCAATGGCAGCAACTCGCCGGGAAACAGGACCATGTGCAGCGGAAATAACGCAAGCAGTTCGTGCATATGCACTCCTTAGCTCTTCATGATAGCACGTTCCGGTTGGCTCAACGGTTTGCGTATACCCAGGCTTCGGCGGAGCGGCGGTCAGTCACCACGCCACGGAGCTGTGCAGCCCGTAGCTCTGCAAGCACCTTTCGATACTGTGGACCCGGTGGTAGACCCAAGACGCGCAGATCATCACCGGTCAACAGGGTCTTGATCGGGCGCAAGTTGTTGAGATAGTGCGTCAAGGCGATGACAACCTTGGTGTTCTCCCACCGACTGTAGCGTAACACCAGCAAGGCAGCCGTGTCGAATGGCTGCAACAACTGGTCGAGCGCGTCATCAGCCTGCAACCCTTCGATTGCGAGCACTTGGCCTTGGAGTTCGGCGACCTGCTTGAAAACACGCTGCTCCCCCACGGTCAGCGGATACTGGGCTGGCCAGCGGAGCTCACCGGGTGCCAGCAGGCCCAGCAGTACCTGGTCGTGCACGCCGGTTATAGGCTGTGCGCGTGCTGCTTCGAAGGCACGCACGCCCCAGGTGGACTGCCAGGTAATGGCCAATGCCGGCAAGCTACCCAGCGCCTCATGCAGCTGTAAAACCCGTTCGGGCTCCACTTCCCGTAGCAGCAGCCGCAGTTCGTGCAGGATACGAGCAGAACTTGTTTGTTCGAGATAGGGCAGGGCCAGCGCTAACAACGACCGGGTATGCGCCTCGATCCCGTAGTCGAGACGAGCCGCAAAACGGATGGCGCGCAAGATGCGAGTCGGATCATCAACGAATGAGCGGTCGTGCAACACGCGCACCAGCCGCTTGTGGAGATCCGCCACACCGCCGACCGGATCAAGCACGTCACCCCAACTGTGCGGAGCCAGCGACAAGGCCAACGTATTAATCGTAAAGTCGCGGCGGCGGAGATCGTCGGCAATTGTGGCGGGCATGACGATCGGCAAGGCCGCCGGATGGGGATATGTTTCCCTACGAGCCGTCACAAAATCGATGCTTGTCCCCGCTCCGAGTAATACAGTTGCGGTGCCGAAAGCCGCGTGGGTCGTTAGTGTGCCTCCCCAACGCGTGGCACAAGCCCGAGCGAGGGCGATGGCATCCCCTTCCGCAACCAGATCCAGATCGGTATTTGCTCGTCCTAGGATCAAATCACGCACGGGCCCGCCGACCAAATAGAGTGGCAGTTGCCGGTGGTCCGCCAGTTCGGCAGCCTCCCGTACAACCGCTCCTAAGGCCGGCGGCAGGGCTTGTTCCAGCTGTGCAGCCAGATTCATCCCTCAGCCTGCCAGAGTCCCTTTGGTACTTGGTACTGCTCCTTGCAGGCGCGGATCGATGCGCGTCGCAGCATCCAGCGCCCGCGCAAAGGCTTTCCACAGCCCCTCGGCTTGGTGATGATCGTTGCGGCCATAGTACACCTGCATATGCAAGGTCATACGTGCCTGGATCGCGATCGACTCGAAAATATGCCAGATCAGATCGGTTGGCAGGGTGCCGAGCATCGACGTCGTGAATTGGGCTTGAATCACGGCATATGGTCGTCCGCTGATATCAACGGCGGCGAAACATAGCGCTTCATCCATCGGCACGAAGGCATGCGCTGTCCGCACAATGCCGCCCCGATCGCCCAAGGCTTGGGCAATCGCCTGGCCCAAGCAAATCGCGACATCCTCAGCAGTGTGATGCGCGTCGATATGCAAATCGCCCTGGCAGGTGAGCGTAAGATCGAACAAGCCATGCTTAGCCCAGAGCGTGAGCATATGATCAAGGAAACCGACCCCGCTGTTGACGTCACTCGTGCCTGTGCCGTCGAGGTCAAGCGTCAAGGCAATCATCGTTTCTTTGGTCGCACGTTGGATCGTCGCGGTCCGCGCCATACCTACCCTCGCCCCGTGCTAGATCAACTCCAATACCGCTGGCAACAGCTTGCCATTCGTTGAGATCGCATTGCCACCATGAATTGTCGGCATGCCCTGCCAGTCGGTAAAGCTACCGCCCGCTTCTTGGAGGATCGGCAACAGCGCAGCACAATCCCAGGCATTCATGACCGGATCGACCATCACCTCGGCGCGTCCGGTTGCGACGAGGATATGGCCATAGCAATCACCCCAACCTCGCTGGAGCCGGGTCGCGGCGCATAGCCGGTCATAGGCAGCCCCACGACCTTGCGCCTGCATCGTCTGCGGATTATTGCACAAGAAGGCTGCCTGTTTGAGCTCCTCCAGCGCACTGACGTGCGCCCGTCGCCCATTATCCGTACAGCCCTCGCCCTGTGCCGCCGCGACCATCTCGTCAAGCGCAGGCAGATAACACACGCCGACGACCGGCACGCCCTGATGCTCTAGGCCGACCAGTACACCATATAACGGGACTCCCTGTACGAAAGATTTGGTGCCGTCGATCGGATCCAAAATCCAGCGCCAGGGTGAGCCTTCGTTGACCATGCCATACTCTTCGCCCAGAATGCCATGCGCGGGGAAACGATCCTTGATCATCTGCCGCATGTGCTCTTCGGCCTGCCGGTCCGCAATTGTGACCGGCGAAGCATCACTTTTCCATTCGGGCTGCACACCGGTGCGGAAGTAGCCCAGCGTGATACGACCGGCTTGCCAGGCTAGTTCCTGTGCCCAATCGCACAGTTCACGGGGTGTTGGTTCAGGCGAGCTCATGGCGCATCTCCTCGTGCTGTATGTCCAGCAGGGACGCGTCCAAAGCATCAAGGAAGCGCAGGTTCTGCTCGGGCGTGCCGACCGTCACGCGGAGATACTCGTTTAAGCCCGGCTTCGAGTAGTAGCGTACGAGCACGCCCTCCTGTTCAAGCGCTCGTTTGATTGCCCCAGCCTGAGGACCGAGGTGGAACAGGACAAAGTTAGCCCGCGACGGCAGGGGTTTGCAGGCGGGCCGCTCACACAAGGCCGCATACAGGCGCTCGCGCTCGGCTATCAGCAGCGCGACCTTGTCCATCAAGGAGCTGCGATCCGCGAGCGAAGCGAGCACGGCCGCTTGGGCCGCGACATTGATGTTATACGGTGGCTTGATCTGCAGCAGATAGCGGACGATCCGCTCGTCCATCGCGCCATAGCCGAGCCGCAGGCCCGCCAGTCCCGCCCACTTCGAGAATGTGCGTAAGACGACGAGGTTTGGATGTTGTCCGACCAGATCGATCACGCTTACGCCGGCGAACTCGGCATACGCTTCGTCGATCACCAGCAGTGCCGGCAAGGCCAGCAGGCGCATGATGTCGGACCGCTCAACGACCGAGCCATCCGGGTTATTAGGCGACGGCAAGAAGACCAGCTTGGCCTGTTCGCGCTCAACCGCCGCGATGAGTGCGTCAACATCAAGCGTCCAGTCCGCGTGGCGGGGCACGCCGATGCTGCGTCCACCGACGACGGCGGTATTAAAGCTGTACATCCCGAACGTCGGCGGCGACTCAACGACCGCATCGCCGGGACTCAGACACAGCCGCATCAACAAGTCGATCAACTCGTCCGAGCCATTGCCACAAATCAGGCGCTCGACTGGCTGGCCCGTATACTCGCTCAAGGCGGCACGTAAGACAGTTTGGTCGGGATCGGGATAGATCGCATACGGCTGCTCGTGGGCCAGGGCCTCCAGCACGCGTGGTGATGGACCGTACGGATTTTCGTTCGCATCCAGCTTGACCAGCCGCTCGACAGGAATACCTAGCCGTCGGCTCAGCACATCCAGTGGCACGATCGGGGTATATCCTACCAGTTTTTGCAGGTCAGGACGCACCAAGCCGGCAATATCAATCATGGCGCCATGATACCACCTCAAGCTCAGTCGGCGACAGTTCCATCGCAGCGAGGATCGTTCCTTGCTCCAAGCACTACTCAGAGGTAGTGCTTGTGAATCAGACTCACGGCTGGCTGTGTAAATGGCGACAACAAGTACGCAGTACCAATATCGAGACGTTGCGGCTTTTTCTCCATCTGGTACCATCAGAGCAACAGCGTGTCTTTGTCCTTACCCTGCTGATTGGCCTCCTGTGCGGGCTGGCGGCCGTTGCATTCCATCTTGCAATCCAGCTAGCAGAACAACACCTGATCGACCAAGCACTGGCTGCCCCGGATCACTGGTGGATGTTTTGGACGGTGGTTACCCCAACACTCGGCGGTATCATGAGCGGGATTCTTTTGCTTTATGTCGTTCCAGATGCGCGCGGGAGCGGCCTTCCTCAGGTGAAAGTGGCCTACGCCGTTAAAGGGGGGCGCATGCCACTGCGGATAGCAATTGGAAAGTTTGTGCTGGGGGTCATACAGATTGGGACGGGAGCATCACTCGGCCGCGAAGGACCGACCGTCCAGATTTGTGCTGGTATTGCCAGCACCCTTGGTCAGTTCACCGCGCTGTCACGTCGCAATTTACGCCGCTTGTTACCGGTCGGCGCAGCGGCTGGGATCGCTGCCGCATTTAATGCGCCGATCGCTGCGGTAACATTTACGATCGAGGAAGTCGTCGGCGACCTTGATCATAGCGTGCTTTCGGGTGTTATCGTCGCAGCCGCGATCGCCGCAGCGGTCGAACGGTACGTCCTGGGGCCACAACCGGTCTTTACGATCCCTGCCGGCTACAGCTTTGATCATCCGTCGTCGCTGGTCTTCTATACACTGCTGGGCGTGGCGGCAGCCACTGTCTCGCTCATCTTCTGCGATGCCTTACTGTGGCTGCGGGCCCACTTTCAACGCCTGGCAGTGGTTCCAGCATGGGCACGACCGGGCGTTGGTGGTTTCGTTACCGGTGCGCTGGCCGTCCTCGCGCTGGCGTGGCTCCATACAGGCGGCATCACAGGGGCGGGTTATGCGACCCTTGGCAACGCTCTGGCGGGCAAACTGGTGCTGCGCGTGCTTGTAACGCTGTGTGCCCTCAAAATCGCAGCCACCGTGTTTTCATATAGCAGTGGTGGCGCCGGAGGCTTGTTCGCCCCAGCGTTGTTTATTGGCGCCATGCTGGGTGGTGCGATCGGTGTGCTTGATGTGAATGTGCTACACCATGGTCCCAACGAGCTTGGAGCGTTCGCAATCGTGGGGATGGGAGCCGTTTTTGCGGGCACCATCCGTGCCCCGATTACTTCGGTATTAATCATCTTTGAGATGACTGGCAGCTATGATCTGATACTGCCACTGATGCTGGCAAATATGTTGGCATATGGTGTAGCACGCACCTGGCGTCCACTATCGGTTTATGAAGCGCTTCTGGAACAAGACGGCGTCCATCTGCCACACGAGGCCAACCCCGCTCCCCGGGCACTTGAACAACTGCCTGTCGCCGATATTATGACGACAACGGTCGCTACCTTGCCGGCCGATTTAAGCGTGGAAGCGGCGCTGGCCCGCATCGACCAGGGGCGCAGCTTTGCTGCGTTCCCGGTAGTGGGAGCAGACAAACACTTCATCGGGTTGGTTAGCGTCGCTCGTTTGCGGCGGCAGCTTGCAGAGCAGAACGGGCACCGGCCCGTCCAAGCATGTATCGACCGGCGGACACCGATTACGGGCGAGCAGCAGCTTCGTGATGCGGTAGCGCAGATGGATCAGCAGGAAACGCGGCAGTTGGCCGTGGTAGATTCCGAGAACCCTAACCGGTTGGTGGGGATGCTAGCTATGAGTGACATCGTGCGCACGCTGGCTGGCATGCAGTCGGGAACCACTGCTCGGGCGGCAGCGCCGGCGTCGCTGAGCGAAGTGGCAGAAACGCTGCGCGATCAGCCCGTATTCCGAAACGTTCGCTCGCTCACAGACGAACCCTCTATGCACTATCATATCATCACCCTCCCTGCGGATGCCCCAGCGGCCGATCAACCTGTTGGCGCCCTCCGCTTACCACGGGGGGTGTTGATGGTGGCGATCGAGCGCGCGGGTCATACCATCATTCCTCATGGTCAAACGGAGCTGCGAGTGGGCGATCGCTTGACACTATTCGCAGATTCCGCCCAACTTGCTGGCGTGCTCGGTGTGCTCCTCGGTCCTCGGCAACCTCCTATGGTGCTATCGGGTTAACAGGATCGTGCGCCTCGTCACTCACACTCCCCGGCCTTTTGAGGATTTAAGGTATGATATAAGGAGTAGGATTGACTCGATTCTGGGCTCTTCTTATGCCATCGTTGAGAAAGTTGTGGTAGCATAAAGTTATGTTCGGACTAGGCATTGGCGAAATAATTATCATCCTGCTCATCGCCATGATTGTAGTCGGCCCTGAGCATCTGCCCGAGCTTGCCAAGAAGGTGGGCCAGACGGTGACCGATATGCGCCGGATCTATGTCAACCTGCGCAGTGAGCTTGGTCCTGACTTCGACGAGGTCGAAAGGCAAGTCCGCAACCTCCGCGCGATGGATCCACGCCGTGAGATCGCGGCTGTAGGGCGGCGCGTCTTCGATGGCTTGGCTGACGAAGTACCCGAGTTGAACAACCTCAACGAAGCGACGTTGCGCCAGCAGATCATCGATCTCCAAGCTGAATTACGCCAAACTATAACGCAGCAGCCCCTCGTTGAAATCCCCAATCCCGCTGCAAGAGACCATCCCGCTGTCATCTATGAGCCTGCCAAACCCTCGAAGCGCGCTAAAACCTATACCGTCGCCAACCGTGCTACCTCGACGGCAGTCTTCGTTGCGCCGGCTGTGGTCGAACGACGACGAAGCTTGGGACGCTTAGCCCATCAACTATTGAACGATGACGTACTAGACAGGCCAATCCGAGATGGAGCAGCCGTAGCCTCTGCGGTCGAACGACGACGAACCCTGGGGCGCCTGGCCCATCAACTATTGAACGATGACGTGCTGGACGAGTCGCTCCATGATGCGGCGCGCTCTATCACGTCGGTATGAGAGCAGCAGCATGACCACCACGCCTACCACACCCTCGGCCGGACTGCCTTCGACTCAGCCTGAAGAAGTGATAATGTCATGGTTGGACCACGCGCGTGAACTGCGGAACCGCCTGATCAAAGCGAGCCTGGCCGTGGTCGCCGGCCTGATTATTGGCTTTATTATTATTCAGTTTGACAACTTCGTCCTCATCAACGAGATTATCCAGCACTTTATTCCACCGGGTGCTCACCTCCAAGCGATTGCGGTCGGCGAGAAGTTCACCAATGCCATGCAGATCGCGTTTGGCATCGGGCTGATCTTTGCGATGCCGGTGATCGTATACCAACTCTTAGCGTTTATTGTGCCGGGTCTCACTGATCGTGAGCGGAAGATCATTTATTTCGTGCTGCCGCTGATCACGGGCTGTTTCATCCTAGGCTTATTTTTTGGCTGGTTCGTAACGATTCCGATTGCGGTCAGCTTTTTGCTGGATTACGGGCCGCGAAGCATCCAGGCGTCGCCCACCTTTGAGCAGTTCGCCGGCTTTCTGGTGCATTTGTTGTTGCTGAACGGGATCGTCTTTGAGTTGCCGGTGTTGGTCTATGCCGTGGTTTGGCTGGGAGTAGTTCAGCGGAGTACGTTGACGAAGTATCGGCGGTATGCCGTGCTGGCAATGTCGATTTTCGCGGCGGTGATTACGCCGACGACCGATCTTGCCAGCTACGCCACGGCTGCTATTCCGCTCTACCTGCTGTATGAGGCCGGGTTATTCTTCGCCCGGTTTGCGCCGAACAGAAAAAAGACCTAAGGACTGGAGGATGAGGACTCACTATGCCCATCCTCACCGGCTCGCTCGAACGGATCACCTTTCATAATCCTGATACGGGCTATACCGTCGCACGTCTCCAACTACCGGGCAAAAAACAACTGGTGACGGTGGTGGGTAAGTTTATGGGCGTGCAGGTCGGCGAAACACTGCAGCTTGATGGTGATTGGACGGCGCATCCGTCACATGGTCGCCAGTTCCAGGCCAACCATTGGGAGTCGGTGCTGCCAGCAGACATCGACGGCATTCGCAAGTACCTCGGCTCCGGGCTAATTAAAGGGATTGGCCCGGTAATGGCCCAGCGCATCGTGGATGTCTTTGGGGCCGAAACGCTACAGGTAATCGAGTCACGACCGCGCAAGCTGTATGAAGTACCCGGCATCGGGCGCAAGCGGATCGATGATATCGTGCAGGCCTGGCATGAACAGCGCGACATCAAGGCGCTGATGGCACTGCTGCAAACCTATGAGATCACTCCGGTCCTGGCGATCCGCATCTACCGGGCCTATGGCGAACGTGCCCTCGAAGTCGTGCAACAAACGCCTTATCGTTTGTCCGACGAAATATTTGGCATTGATTTTGAGAGCGCCGATCAGATCGCGCAAACACAGGGTGTGCGCCACGACGATCCCTGGCGTGTAGGAGCCGGTCTACGGCATGTCTTGACGCTCGCTCTGAGCGACGGTCATTGTTACCTGCCGCTTGAGGAGCTGGTGCCGCGTGCGGCAAAACTTCTCCAGGTCGGCGAAGAACGGGTGCGCGCCGTGCTCGCCGAGATCGACGTGGCGGGCGAGATCCAGCTGGACGAAGTCGACGGCGTGCCGATGATCTACTTATTACCCTTTTACCGCGCCGAGCTTGGCGTTGCGAACGCCATCCGTGCCATTCAGTTCACGCCCTCCGCCATCGCGCAACGCTTTCGCAACCTCGACTGGCAGGCAGAGTGGCAGCGCATCCAACAGGCGCAGGGGATCGAGCTCACCTCGAAACAACAAGAGGCCATCAAAACGGTGCTCACGACCAAGCTGTGTGTGCTGACGGGCGGTCCTGGCACAGGCAAAACACAAACGACGCGCACAATCATCGATCTGCTCAACCGCCAGCGCTGCCGCTATGTCCTCGCGTCGCCGACGGGTCGTGCTGCCAAACGGCTCAGTGAAGCGAGCGGAGCCGAGGCCAAAACGATTCATCGTCTCCTGGAATATTCGCCCGCCACCGAATCGCATTTTCGGCGTGATCGCGATAATCCGTTACTGGCCGATATGGTGGTGATCGACGAAGCCTCGATGCTCGACATTCTGCTGTGTAACAACCTCCTCAAAGCCGTGCCACCCGAGGCACACGTGTTGTTTGTGGGTGATGCCGATCAGTTGCCTTCGGTGGGACCCGGCAACGTCCTACGCGATCTAATCGATAGCTGGGCCGTGCCTACGGTGCATCTTGATGTGATCTTTCGCCAGGCCGCCGACTCGGGCATTATTACCAGCGCCCACAAGATCAACCACGGCCAGGTACCCGCGTTGCGCGGTCAGGCCGACTTTTTTTTCTTTCCGCGGCCCACGCCCGAATTGAGCGCCGAGATGGTCGTGGAGCTCGTAGCGGAGCGTATTCCCCGGCGCTTTGGGATCGACCGCCAGGCGATCCAGGTGCTCGTGCCGATGCACCGGGGACCGGCCGGTGTCCAGGCGCTTAATGGCCAACTGCAAGCTGCACTTAATCCTTCCCACCCCGACCGCCCAGAAAAAAGCTGGGGCACTATGACGCTGCGCGTGGGTGATCGCGTCATGCAAGTCCGCAACAACTATGATCTGGATGTGTATAATGGCGACGTCGGCGAGGTCGTCGCCGTTGATCGCGAAGCCCAGACGCTGACCGTGCGCTATGACGAAGTTGCCGGTGCCCGGCTCGTGGTCTACGAGTGGTCGGCGCTGGACGAACTGCAACTCGCCTATGCCATGAGCATCCATAAATCTCAAGGTGCAGAATACCCCGTGGTAGTGCTCCCGCTGGTCCAACAGCATTGGGCGCTGCTGCAGCGCAACCTCTTATATACTGCTGTGACGCGCGCCAAATCGCTGGTCGTGCTGGTCGGTGAAGAGCGCGCGATTGTGCATGCGGTACACAACCATACCGTCGATGCTCGCTTCACCGGGCTAGGGCGGCGGCTACGGGTAGGCGGATAAGGCGCGGACTTCGGCAGGATATGGGGGTCTTTTATTGTTTTCATTGATCCAGCGAGCATGGGCAGTCTGCAACTCGTTCCACGTCGTCACCCTGGCAAATTCATAATCGGCCATGCGACGCTGGACGTTGATTATGTGGAATTGATTTGACCCGTTGACATTCACCAGGAGTTGGCACATCGGAGAGCCACTCAATGAGTCGAGAAAGCGCCGCCACATCTCCATCGACAGCAGTTCGTTCCTCATCACTCAAAGGGATTTCCTGAAGCAGCTTGACCAGGCCATCTCGTGTGCAGAACCATCCAATAGCATCTGCACTGGTCGATGAAGGCATTTGACCCCCTTGGACTCTTCGGGTACTTGGCTCTGAGAAGCCGTTTGAGATGGAATCCTTGCTTCCCCTGCACACTTGTTACCTCGGTGGAGCGCCGCCCAAGCCGATCTCGTTTCCGTCGGGATCGCGGTACGTGATCTTGCGCACGCCGGTGGAGTAGGTTTCCCGCTCCACCGGGTCGAGTCCCCGAGCGGCTATCTGCGCGACGAGCGCATCGAGGTCATCGACGAAGCTTAAATGCACGGCGTGGCCAGCGTGCTCCGGCCGCAGCACAATGTACACGTACCGATGCGGAGCCAGCTCCCACACGGCCTCTCTGTCGTTCGGAAAGAATGCGGGCTCCGAGCCCAGCAGCCGTTTGTACCACGAGAGCGCCGCTGCGTAGTCGGCGACTGGAATTCCCGCAAACAGGTCGAGATGCGTCGTAGGAATCATGCTTCTTGCTCCTTTCTCTTCACAAACAGGTCATATCAGGCGTCATTGTATGACAGACCATGAGCACAGATTTTCTGCCGCCATCACTCACTAAGCCGTCAGGCGAACGATGCAGGCGAACGGCGGCAAACAATACCATCAAATACGCCGTAAGGTCTTGCGTCCGACAGATAGCGCTGGCCAGCACGGCTGTAGTTCTCTAGAATGGTGATCACGTAGATGTTGCCACCAAGGCTGTGATCGAGGTAGCATATGTCTACGCCCCATACTGGTGGCGGTAATTGGCGCGGAACGCGCTTATGTTACACTGCAAGTGTAGGTATTCCGGGAGGAAGATCGATGATTGCACCGCCGTTTCCCAAATTGCAGCAGATGCCCGCCTCGCTTTCAGCGGATGGTGTGATCCGGATCGAGATGGAACAAGGAATACCGGTTTTACGAGCTGCTTCCACGGTCAAAAGCGCATACAGGCCCTGCTTGACAAACACCATGCTGGACAGCTCAGTGCTGAAGAAGCGCAAGAGCTTGACTGGTTTGAGGAGATCGATGATTACTTAAGTCTATTGAACCGCATCGTGCGTAACCAATTACTCGGTCAAAACCAGCCGGGCGGCAGCCCACGGTGTGAATCCTGAAGGCAACTGTGCACGTTGTTGTCCAAAACTCCGTTCAGCAGCACGAACGGCGCATGCGCATCATGTATGATCTCGTGCCGTAAGTCATTGAACAATCGCAAAGTAGTGCTCAATAAACCGATCACGATCCACTGTCAGCGCTACTTCATGGCGGCCATCAGCGATCGGTTCCCAATAAGTTAGTCCTTTTAATTTCTCACTCGCTAGCTCCACATCCACCAACCCACGCTCGAAGCCGCAGATTTGTGGATCAAAGATCGTCACCGCAGCCAGGGGATCATGAAACGTTATCGTATCGGCATTCTGGAACCAGACGGCGGCAAAATCGAGCACCGGCTGGAGCAAAGGTGCCTGGAATTTGGCTTGGACTTGCCGGGCATCCATGGTCACCTGGGTCGTGACATCTAAGCCAATCGAGCGATGGATGGCGACCGGTGCACGGTAGACGATCGCGGTGGCATGCGGGTCCAGGAGCGCATTCCACTCCAATAGGCCAACCCCCGGCAGGTGGTGCGTAAAGACACCACACATCAGCACGAGACTCTTTAAGAGCGAGGGGATCTCGTCATCCATGGCGAACAAGAGCGCGATATTGGTAAGCGGGCCGATCCCCAGCAGCGTGATCTCGCCGGGATGTGCGTGAATGGTTTGCCGCATAAATTCGACGGCCTGCCCACGAGGAAACTGCTGTTCGTGTGGCCATTTCTGGAGGGCATCTGCCTGCGGCGAGTACGGCTGCTTTTGAGCAATCATTAGCGGATTCTTCGCACCTGGAAAGATCGGCACCTGTCGCCCGGCAACCTTGCAGAGCGCACTGGCCAGCATGGCCCGCCGCTCTACCTCACCCGAAACGGTGGTAATGCCAAGCAATTCGCACTCGGGCTGCGCTAATAGGTAGGCGAGGCACACTGCATCATCAATGTCGGAACCAATATCTGTATCAAGAAGGAGCTTGACGGACATCCTACACCTGCCTTTTTAGCATTGCTCTGATCTTGAGTCATACAGAGACCAGAGCCTAAGGATAGCATGACGAGGCAAGAGTCCCAGGGGTAAACCAATCTAGGCTGGGGCTACTACGCTATGCTCTTGGAGAAACTGGAGCAGCAAGGGGTTGAAGCGGATTGGGATCATCCTGCCAAAGCCAAGTGATTTGGAGGGCGAAACGAGGCAAGACTGTCGAGTGATAGATACCGTCGGTAGGTACGGGCACCGGTTGGTAACGACCGTGCTCATCCAATACGTAGAAATCTACCCGCTCTTTGCTGGGGCGTGGGTCGAGCATCCAATATTCGCGCACACCGCCTTCTTGATATTCGTAGAATTTGTCGACACGATCACGAGCCATGCTTTCGGTCGAAATGACTTCAATTACCAAATCAGCAGGTCCATTCAACTCTGTTTCGGTTAGACGATCCACATGCTCGGTTGCAAGAAAGAGTACGTCCGGCTCACGTGCGTTTCCATTTGGCATCGCACGCATGGTAACTGGAGCTGTGAGTACACGACCAAGCTGGTGTAAGCGCACGAAATTTTTCAACAGGGTGACCAGAAATACCACAAGTTGCTGATGCAAAATGGTTGGGGGGTTGTAAACAATGATCGCTCCTTTCACCCACTCGGACAGTCCGCTCTCCGACTCATATGCTAGGTACTCGGCATAGCTCATTTCAGGACCATTCATCATGCCGTCGTTATGATCGGACGGTCTTTGGTAATAACGACGGTATGTTCGTAGGCGGCGGCAAAGCTGCCATCGCGGGTCTTGAGGGTCCAGCCGTCTTGTTCGGTCACGATGCGTCCGGAGCCTGCGGCAATGTGTGGCTCGATGGTGAGTACTAGTCCTTCTTTAAGGCGTTGCTTGGCTAGGGGGCGGTAGTAGTTCGCCACATTGAAGGGCTCCTCGTGCAGCGCGCGTCCCACGCCGTGGCCGGGCAATTCGCGGATAACGTGGAAGCCGCATTGGCGGATTGTCATTTCGGCGACACGACCGATCTCGTTAATAGGTGTGTTCGCCTTTGCTACGGCAATCGCGGCTTCGCACGCAGCCTTGGCACAATCACATAAGCGCTGATGCAAGGGTACGACAGGTGGCACAGGGACGGTGATTGCGGCATCGGCAAAATAACCATTGAGTTCCGCCGATACGTCAATTTTCACGAGGTCACCGGCGCGGATGATGCGACTGCCGGGGATACCATGGGCAGCTTCCTCGTTCACGCTGATACAGGTTATACCGGGAAACTTATAGGTGATAATCGGTGCGGAGTGTGCACCATGCTGCTTGAGCACTTCCCAACCAATCGTATCGAGTTGCTTGGTTGTCATGCCCGATCGCAGTCGATCTTGCATGGTGCGAAGGGTCAATTTCACAATCTGGCCGATCTGGAGTAGGCTCACGAGATCGTTTTCGGATTCGACACACATATAGCGTCCTCATGGTTAAGCTCAAGGTAGAGTTTACATTATAGTAGTCAGACAAGCTCTCCTTCAGCTACGTCTACTTGTTGATGCCGCTTGGCGACCATTGTCCGCTTGCCGAGTGCTACGAACGCCATCACGAGGATGGCAGTGCCGATGGTCAGCGGCGTAATGCTTTCATGGAGCAGTACCACAGCTGCAATAATGGTAAGGAAGGGCTGTAGGAGTTGCAACTGGCTGACGCGTGCTACTCCGCCGAGCGCCAAACCATGATACCAAGCAAAAAATCCCAAAAACTGGCTCACGATGGCCACATAGGTAAAGCCGAGCCATGCGCTCATAGGACCTTGCATACCGTGGCGATACAGGACCCATCCGACCGGAATGACGAGTACCGGTGCTATCAGGACGAGTGCCCAAGAGATCACCTGCCAACCACCTAGTTCCCGCGCTAATTGGCCACCTTCGGCATAACCCACAGCTGCCGCCACAACCGCTCCCAGCAATGCCAGATCCGCAAGTTGCAACCGTCCGGCTCCGTTGCGCAGAGCGAATCCTACAACGGTCAAACTACCCAAGATACTTGCAACCCAAAACCCGCGCGATGGTCGCTCGTCGGTACGCAAGACACTAACCACGGCAGTAGTCAGCGGAATTAACCCGATAATCACGGCCCCATGCGCAGATGGAACACGTTGCAGTGCCCAGGCAGAGAGCAAGGAAAAACCGATGGTCACACCTGCCCCGACGACACCTAAGAGCACTAATTGGCGTTTGTGGGGTAAGGGCTGATGCGTGACAAGCAGCAACAGGGCTGCCAGCATTGCTGCCACTAACGCACGTCCTAGTCCGACAACCACCGGATCAAAGGCCGCCACTGCCAACTTGGTCATCGGCAGCGTCAGGCTAAAGGCCAACACACCAACGAACCCATACCACAGACCACGATTTTCGTGGTTTCCTGCCTGCTCCATCTGCTCCTCTTTCGCCCCGCCATCTATGATGCGTACTGAGTCTGCTGTGAAAGACTTATCGCCATTATAGTGCGAATACTGCCAGAAACGATAATTGTCCTCTGCGGAAGGTTACCCCTATAGGATAGCAGAACGTATGCGCTAAAAATATTCGACATCCCCATACCAGCATGGTATAATTAACGCATTCTATAAGGCTAAAAGAGCACATACATAGCAACGGAGGCACCGGTGGAAATAGGACTTGTACGACCCGTTAGTATTATTGAAGAGATGCGAACCGCCTATCTCGATTACGCGATGAGCGTGATCGTGTCGCGGGCCTTGCCAGACGTACGCGACGGGTTGAAACCGGTGCAACGCCGCATTATGTACGGCATGTGGGATATGGGTGTTCGCCATAATACAGCCCACAAAAAGTGCGCGCGTATTGTTGGTGATGTGCTGGGCAAAATGCACCCCCACGGCGACTCATCGGTCTATGAAGCGTTGGTCCGCATGGCCCAGGAATGGAACATGCGCGAGCCGCTGGTCGATGGACAAGGGAACTTCGGTTGTTTCATCGGTGACACAAAAATTAAGTTACTGGATGGGACCGAACGCAGCTTTGCCGAACTCGCACAATTGCCGCGTGATGAAATCTTCTACGTCTATTCAATGGATCCGCAAGGGCGTGTCGTCGTGGGGGAAGGGCGTTATTCACGCATTACACGTCGTGGTGCCCAGCTGGTCGAGCTGACCTTTGACGACGGTTCGAAGGTGCGCTGCACGCCCGAGCATCGTTTTATGCTCCGTAATGGAGAATGGAAAGAGGCACAGTACCTCACAATCGATGACAGTTTGATGGCTGGATATTTCGACACCAAGCCGTTAGACGCAAAGACAAATGATTACCTGCGCGTTTTACAGCCTACAACGGGCGAGTATGAGTTTGTACATCGGTTAGCGGATGAGTATAACGATGCGCACGGTCGGAATCAATCTATCAAGCGTCCATTTGTACGTCATCATAAAAACTTTAATCGCTTTGATAATCGGCCCACTAACATCGAACGGATGAATTGGCTGGAACACTTGCATCTGCATATGGATCAGATTCAGGCGCTTTGGCAGCAAGATGAGTTTCGTGCCGCACAACGCGCGGGTGTGCAGCAGTATTACGCCGAGCATCCGGAGGTCGTTGAGGAACGCCGCCATCGAATGGTGACGCAAAACCAGAGCGCAGCCTTCCGTGATGCAAATGGAAAGCGCGTTGCTCAATCGCTTCGTGAACGACATGCTGCTCATCCTGAATTAGCCCAGAAGCAAGGTGAAATGCTGCGACAGCTTTGGCAAGATCCGGATTATCGTGCCAAGATGAGTCGTGTACTCAGAGGATCACACACTCGTCCTTTAACGCCTACCGAAAAAGCTCGTGTGTCGCGGATCATAGATGAGAAGAGCCGCGCTATGTGGCAAGACGAGACGATGCGCGCCGAGATTAAGCGTACCATCATCGCTGCTCTCTCATCACCAGAAGTACGTGCACGTATCAGTGAAAATTCTCGCCAGTTATGGCAAAACCCGGAGTATCGTGCTAAGTACGCTCCTGATCATCATCGTAAGATGGCGCAGAAGCTATGGGCCGACCCCGCCACGCGCGAGCAGCATCGGGCAAAAATTGCACAGCAATGGCAAGATCCTACCTTCCGTGCAGCTCATCTAGAGGGTAGGAAGCATGATTATGCTCGGCGTGTAGCAGAGAATCCAAGAGTAATGACCGAGTTGGCTCAGAAGTCGGCAACTTCTCTACGGCAAAAATGGAGTGACGGTGACTACAGCCGTCAAGTCATGCGGACTAAGATCGCCGGCTATGTTGCACGTTTGTTGGCAGAGTGTAACCGGGAGGATATTACAACGGCAGTGTATGATGCACGCCGTAATGCCAACTGGATTCCTAATAGCCAGAAAGCTTTAAGCTACTTCAATAGCTTTGATGAACTGCTGGATGTGGCTGCAGTACATAATCATCGTGTTGTGGATGTACAACGGCTTGACGAACGCGTTGACGTATATGATATCACCGTCGATGAGCATCATAATTTTATGCTTGCGAACGGATGTATTGTTCACAACAGCATCGACGGGGACGCAGCGGCCGCTTATAGATATACGGAAGCACGTTTATCAGCCATTGCGGAAGAATTACTCTTCGATATTGACAAGAATACGGTTGATTTTGTACCGAACTTCGATGGATCGTACATGCAACCCTCAGTCCTACCGGCGAAAATTCCTAATTTGTTGCTGAATGGTGCTGCCGGTATCGCCGTCGGTATGGCGACCAATATTCCGCCGCATAACCTCAACGAGCTTTGCGATGGGATCACGTTGCTGATCGACAAACCAGAGGCGACCGTTGAAGAACTCATGGCGCTTATTCCGGGACCAGACTTCCCGACCGGCGGCACGATCCTGGGCAACGAAGGCATTGTCAGTGGCTACTCGACGGGCCGAGGCCATATCATTATTCGGGCCAAGGCGCATATCGAAGAGGCCGCGCGTGGTGCCTTCCATATCGTGCTCACCGAGTTACCCTATCAAGTCAACAAGGCGCGCCTGCAAGAGCGCATTGCGGAGCTCGTCAAGGAAAAGAAGATTGACGGTATCCGCGACGTGCGCGACGAGTCCGACCGCACGGGCATTCGTCTGGTCGTGATATTGAAGCAGGATGCTCAGCCCAAAAAGGTGCTCAACCAACTCTTCAAGTTCACCTCGATGCAGGTCACCTTCGGCGTCAACATGCTGGCGCTGGTTGATGGCAACCATCCGCGTGTGCTGACGTTGAAGCAGGCGTTGAAGCACTATATCGAATACCGTGAAACGGTGATTCGGCGCCGGACCGAGTTTGAACTGGCGCGTGCGCGGGCCCGTGCGCATATCCTCGAAGGCTTGAAGATCGCCATCGATAACCTCGATGAGATTATTCGCACGATTCGCGAATCACGGACGCGCGACTCGGCCCGCAACAATCTGCAACATGGCTTTCGCCTAAGTGAACTGCAAGCCAACGCGATTTTGGAAATGCAGTTGGGCCGCCTGGCCAGCATGGAGCGCAAACGGATCGAAGATGAGTATCGTGAGGTCACCAAGCTGATCGGTGAGCTCGAAGCGATTCTGGAAAGCGAACAACGGGTCATGGGTATCATCAAGCAGGACATGGTCTATCTCAAGGAAAAGTACGGCAGCGCGCGCCGTACTCGCATTGCAGCCGAGGCTACTGGTGACATTTCGGCCGAAGATTTGATCCCCGATATTCAGGTGCTGGTCACCGTTACCGACCGTGGCTATATCAAGCGGCTGCCGGCCGATACCTATCGACCGCAGCACCGGGGTGGCAAAGGCATCAAAGGCATGGCCACGCGCGAAGCCGATGTGGTCGAGCATATGGTGACCTGCCGCTCGCTGGACGACCTGCTGTTCTTTACCGACCGGGGCAAGGTCTATCAGCTGAAAGCACATGAGGTGCCGGATGCGTCGCGTACGGCCAAGGGCTTGCCGCTCGTCAATCTGATCTCGCTCGAACCCGGCGAGCAGATTACCTCGATCCTGAACGTTCCTGACTTTACGCAGGGCGAGTTCCTGGTGATGGCGACAGTCAAGGGCAAGATCAAGCGGACGATCTTGAGCGAATATAGCTCGGTCCGCTCGAATGGCTTGATCGCAATTGGCTTAGAGCCGGGCGACGAATTGCGCTGGGTCCGCCCCAGCACGGGCGACGAGGACATTTTGCTGACATCGTGCATGGGCCAGACGATTCGCTTCGAGCAATCGGAGGTACGGGCGATGGGCCGGCCGGCCAGCGGCGTGCAAGGAATGAATATCCGCGAAGACGACCGCTTGGTCAGTATGGACCTGGTCGAAGACGGTAGCGCGCTGCTGGTAGTAACAACTAAGGGCTTCGGCAAGCGCACGGCACTCAACGACTATCCGGTTAAGGGCCGCGCGGGCATGGGCGTGATCACGATCAAGCTACGCGATGGTGACCAGATTGCGGCGGCACAGGTGGTGAAGCCGACGGATGTGCTGACGCTGATCTCGAAGCAGGGGATTGTGCTTAAAACCCACATAGCGTCCATCTCGCAGCTCGGTCGCTCTACCCAGGGTGTGACCATCATGCATTTGGGTCCCAAGGATGCTGTTGCGACCTTCTCCGTTGAGCCGCCGCAAGATGACGAGCCGAGCTCGGCTGTGATGTCGGCGGTCGAAGCCATTGTGCCGCTGATGTCCACAGCCGACGGGGACCATGCGACGAATGGTAAAAATGGTACGAACGGTGCTAGTCAAGAACGTTTGTTATAGGGGTCCGTCACAGTTTTGCGCTTCGAGCACTATTGAGGAGTACGTGGCCCATCGGATCGGTATAGCGCAGTGGATTATTGAGCAGGTAGCTGTAGCGGTTGAGCGCCTGGGGATCGGCCGGTCCCATCAGACGCTCAGCCTTGCTCCGCTCCTCGCTGCTCAACTAAAACGAAGATTGGCTCACATCGTGATGCACGACGATAAGCTGTTCTCCTATATTCAGCAATACCGATAGTGGTGTGGTAATTGATTTGCTATACCTTCCCCAACTCTGCTATAGATACAATTGTGATGAACTGAATGTGTACTAGTTCATTCAGAGTCGATCACTTGCCCGTTGGCAACCATCCTACGTCCCTCATAAAGTTCAAATCGACTCCCCGGTTGTAGCAGTCGATTCGGAGCATTCGGAACGAGAAAACGAATGTTTGCCGTTGTCTCAAGTGATGCAGGTAGTTGACCACTCAACTCAACAACGATACTCCATGCCTCATTCGGCCAATTGTTAGCATCGTCTTCAAAACGCGCTACGGTGGAGTATTGTAGTCCGGAGGGAGGCAACATACGGCCTCCTCTTTCAGGGGAAACCCAATGTATTCGTGCTTTTGCAACAACTGTCATTTAACCTCTTCTCTAAAGAAAGCTTTGGTAAGCTGTTCCAATTCTGCATATCGAGCAGGACCAATACCATCCAGCATTGACCATCGCATGAAGTTGTTTACTATCTCGACTGGAACATCCACGGCTATGACTCTGAAGTTCCCGCCAAATGCCTCGCTCCACGACACGCGTGTTCAGCTGTCTCAGCAAAAAATTTGCCACCAAGGGAATTAGGCCCTACTTCGAACTTTCCAGTGGCTACCAGTTGTTAATACTCTTCTTCACTAACTGCACGATAGAGACGAGTTGTCTGAGTTGCTGCCGCCGATAGGGTAAACCCAATTCGAGCTGCTTTGGATATCTGACCTCTTTGTGGTTTACAAATAGCCCAGAGCATCGATTAGTTCTTCAAGTAGCAGGCCACGCTGATTCGGCTCATATTCCTCATCCAAGCCAGTTTCGGTCAGCTCTGCTGCAATTGCTCCCCGTAGGCTTTCACGCCTCTGTTGAGTCAATGTTACAACGCCGAGAGAATCAAGTACAGGTTTTAGCCCAGGATCTTGTCTTGAAATAACTTCATATAGAAGTTGAATTTCGGATGGTCTTAAGTACTTGTGTGTCATATGAATACCTCATGAGGTTAATAACGCCACCCTTCCCGGCTTGTTGCCCAAGCCGATACAACTTTGCCGGCATCATTTAAGACCAGGGTAGCATACTGCCCTATCCACTTGTATGTACCATTCTTCTGTTCTATTACTTGCAATGGATTCTTGAGAGTATCAAGGATAGCAAGATTACTAACTCCATGCTCATCACGTGAGATTATTTGATCGAGCCCATGCCTAGTAAAGCCAGTAAGTGGACCGCCTACCACGCTTACCATGCTGGTTATACCCATGGTAGCAAATTCCTCACGCGTTGGGCCTGCGACAACGTCACGATCAAAGTCAACATGGCATCCGATCACCATGCACGTTGCAAACATGACATACTTCGCCCATGGTGACCATGTAGCGATGCTGAACCAATCACCACAAATTGCGCATGATATGTAAACACTATGCCCAGTCGGATCGGTATACCGCAGCGGGTTATTGAGCACGTAGGAATAGCGGTTGAGCGCCTGGGGATTAGCCGGTCCCATCGGACTCTCGGCCTTGCGCTGCTCCTCGCTGCTCAACTGGAACCAGAAGCCCATGCTGCCCGTCACCGCGTTGTGCTGGTTGAGTTGGCTGACGAAGCCTGGCTCGTGGAAGTCCACCGTCAGCGGCGTTGTGCTGCCACCGCCAAGCGTCGCCGCACCACCACTTGCGCTGGCTGTTCCCAGCACAATGCTGTCAGAGTCATAAACCGGCCTCGCAGCGGGTCGTAGTAGCGTGCGTTGTAGAACAGCAAACCCGTCGTGTCATCCAACAGCTGCGCCGTGGAGTTGCGCGTCCTCTGGCTAATGTCATTCTGCCGCCTGCTACCCACAACAAATAGTACTGTATGTTGATGGATTTGTGGCTATCATTGCATCACTTCACTAGATAACCCGAGCGCGCCACAAATCTGCCGGTTCAACCTCGTGTTCAATGAACAACTCTTCCACTAATACCTTCCAACCCCGTTCTTTGACGAACATCCGTTCCGATAGATATAGAGGTGTAGCCCACAAAACTTCTGTATGGGTGCCATCGGTGTGACGAATCGTATCAAAGTCTTCTGCCTCAAAATATACTGGGGTAATGAGGAATTCGGTTAATGGTGATCCAGGTATGACACCTTCGTGAGAAGTTCCAGCGATGGTATGACCTGCAGCCAAAAGCGTATTGTTCACAAACGGGTATGCGGCTATCTGAGCTAACACATGCGCTAACTCAGCTTGGCATTGTCTCGAGTACAGCAAGAACTCAACACGATGTTTCGGATCCTTCGTTTTCGGCATTGGTTTTCGGCCCGCCCCAACTGTGACATAGACCCAATCAAATCCTTCGGCGCGAGGAGGAAACTCTAAGACAATGATAGGATTGGGCGATGGAGGATCCAGTTGCTTAAACTCGAATAGGCAGCTCCGCTGACCAAGAAATTTCGTATAATGATTTATTAATTCGGTATCTCTTGCTTCATCATCCATACATTGATCCCCACCTCTAGTAAACAATGCTAAGTCTATACCTTGTAAAGGACACTAGCTGACTCATGAGCTTGGGAAGATCAGCGTATCTATCTGCCAATCTCCCCAAGTCCTAGGTAGATATAAGTCAAAACACAAGCAACCATAAACACGCTAAATTTTAGCCTATCTCTGCCCGAGATTTAGATTTATACGGACAGAGCCCGTATCGAAGAGCTCTCAGTCGATGTCAAGTGTACCAGTTACGACTACTGGTTGAGTGCCCTTCTCAGTGCCTCTACTAAAGGACGCCTAGTGATAAAGAAGCATGACTTGATGCAAACTAATTTCTGTTGGGATTTGGTCCATCTCTCGCTCCTTTTGAAGAATTACACGATCGACAAGCCGGTTCCAAATTATGTACATCATTATAGCGATCGAGTTCCTCACTTCGGCTGGATGCGCCCTCCTTTATCTCTTTCCATGGGCGCACATGATCGTTAGTGTCGGCATCCTCACCACAATAAATACACTTTCCGTTATTCTTGGCTTGGACCTGATCAGTAACCCCTTTACGATAACCAGACGGTCGTGCACCTGTTGGCGGTTTGCCAACTTTCTCGACAACGGTGCTAGAAGAGCCTTCCTGAGTATTATTCCCTAGACTGTCCGACCAACTTTCTGCACCATCCGTTGCTTCACCACCTGCTGCTTCGCCACCGCCATCACCACTGGCCCCACCACCCCCTACTATGTCCGGTGGGGCCCATCCGCCGCCTTCACTACCTTCACCATCTGTAGGAATGGCTTGATAATGCCCGGTCGGATCGGTAT
>JACDGP010000180.1 GCA_013821605.1 Herpetosiphonaceae bacterium | reverse complement strand
ACACGAGGGGAGCGCCTAGCGCTCCCCTCGTCATTTGGTCCACGTCCTCACTCGACCAAGTGGAATTTATGCTTCCACCTTTACATCCAAGTGCAGCTCACGCAATTGCTTCTCGGTGGCAGGCGAGGGCGAGTGCATCATCAGGTCTTCGGCGCGCTGGGTCTTGGGGAAGGCGATGACCTCGCGGATGTTGTCCTCGTCGCAGAAGAGCGCCAGAACACGGTCGATGCCTGGTGCAATGCCGGCATGGGGCGGAGCACCATATTCGAAAGCCTCCAGCATATGGCCGAAGCGGCGCTGAATTTCTCCGGGTGTGTAGGGCAGGCGGTCGAAAATGCGCTGCTGGATAGCGCGGTCGTGAATGCGGACGGAGCCTGAAGCAAGTTCATAGCCGTTGCAGACGAGGTCGTAGGCAGCAGCGCGCACTCCTTCCAGCTCGTTACGATTCAGCTTTTCCACGTCCGCAGGGTTCACCATGCAGAATGGATGATGTTGGGCATCCCACACGCCGGTCTCATGATTCAACTCAAACATAGGAAAATCTACCACCCAGGCGAAGGCCAGCAAATCCGGATCGGCAAGGTTGAGCCGCCGTGCAAACTCGCGTCGTAGCTTATCCAGGCCGCCAGCGACCGCGTCTTTGTTGTCGGCGACGAAGACCAGGAGATCGCCAGGCTCACCGCCAAGCGTCTCGACGAGTGCCGCAGTTTGTTCGGGCGTGAAAAACTTCGCGATGGAACCTTTGACGCCCGCGGCCTCGATCGATAGTGTAGCAGCGGCTTTGGCACCGCCGGTGCGCGCTACTTCGCTCAGCTCGTCTAGCTGCTTACGAGTATAGTTGCCACAGCCGGGGACACGGATGGCCTTCACCTGACCGCCATTCGCCAGCGCCTGGGTAAACACCACAAACTGTGACTCGCTCACAATCTCGCCTACGTTGACCAGCTCTAGCCCATAGCGCAGATCGGGTTTATCCGAGCCGAAACGTTCCATCGCCTCGTAGTAGGTCAGGCGGGGAAAGGGTGACAACACATGCTTCTGTGGAACGATAGCAGCAACCAACTCGGTCATGAGCGGCTCGACCAGCTGCAGAACGTCTTCCTGCTCGACAAAGCTCATCTCGATGTCGAGTTGAGTAAATTCGGGCTGGCGGTCGGCGCGCAGGTCTTCGTCGCGCATACAGCGGGCGATCTGAAAATACTTGTCGAAGCCGGCGACCATCAGCAGTTGTTTAAGCTGTTGCGGCGACTGAGGGAGCGCATAAAACTCGCCGGGATGCAGACGTGATGGCACCAGGTAGTCGCGAGCCCCCTCTGGCGTCGAGGCCATCAACATGGGCGTTTCGATCTCGAGAAAGCCACGTGCGCTCATCCAATCGCGGATAAACTTGATAGTCTGGTGGCGTAGGATGATATTGCGTTGCATGCGGGCCCGGCGTAAGTCGAGGTAGCGGTATTTCAGGCGCAACGCTTCGTCCTCGTTACCCTCTTTCGCGATGTAGAGCGGCGGTTGCTTGGACGGATTCAAAATTTCGGCCTGTTGGGCCACCACTTCGATCTCGCCGGTCGGGAGATTGGTATTACGCCCGTCCTCAGGCCGCACCCGCACCATGCCAACAATTTTGAGCACGTATTCGCTACGTGCCTCGGCCAGCACCGCGTGGGCTTCCGGCGACGTGGTCGAGTCAACCACGACCTGAGTGATGCCATAGCGGTCGCGTAAATCGATAAAAATTAATGTGCCAAAATCACGTCGCCGGTTGAGCCAGCCCGTCAGGGTCACTTGCTCACCGGCCTGGAGAGGACGCAACTCGCCACAGGTATGCGTACGTAACATATCGAACTCCAATAGGTTGCTACCGTCCATTATACTTGATTGAGATGTTGTACCCGGACTCGCTGATACGGATCAAGGTGGTTTTCAATGAACTCTGACGTGCGGCCCCATCGTAGCATCCTGACGGTGCCGGGTTCGAGTCCGCGCTTTATGGCGAAAGCTGCCGGGAGCAGTGCCGATGTGATCATGCTTGATCTCGAAGACTCGGTGGCAGATAGCCAACGAGCGGCAGCGCGGCGGGCGATCGTCAAGGCACTACATGAGTTGCAATGGGGCACAAAAGTACGCACCGTCCGCGTCAGCGCCACGAGTACACCTTGGTTTTACCGCGACCTGATCACGGTTGTGGAAGGGGCAGGTGAGCATATCGACGCCATCGTCCTGCCAAAGGTCACCTGTGCCGGCGATGTATATATGCTCGATACCCTATTAACGCAGATCGAGGCAGTAATGCAGCTCAGGCTGCGCATTGGCATTGAGGCCCAGATCGAAACGGCGCCCGCGATGCGCGATGTCGATGCAATTGCCCAGGCTAGCCCGCGGCTCATCGCGTTGGTCTTCGGCCCCGGCGACTTTGCTGCCGCCATGGGTATGCCGCTTTTGAGCATTGGGGCAGATGGTGCGGGGTATCCAGGTCATATTTGGCACGCACATCTTTCTCGGATGCTGCTGGCTGCGCGAGCTGTAGGCGTGCTGGCGATCGATGGCCCATATGCTGTACTCGGTGACGCAGAGGGGCTGCGTCACAGCGCCGGTGCGAGCAGGAGGCTGGGCTATGACGGCAAATGGGCGATTCATCCCGCACAAATTGAGATGATCAACGCGGTCTTTAGTCCCACTGTGGCGGAGATCGAACAAGCAACACGGATTGTGGCGGCTTACGAAGCGGCAACGGCAGCGGGAAGTGGAGCAATGCGCAGTGGCGGCGAGATGCTGGATGCCGCATCGGTGGCTATGGCCCGACGCTTGTTGAGCCGGCGTGTTGACCAAGGGGAGCCGCCCACCGGTGGAGGGTAAAACAAACACCCACCCTACGCAATGTGTATCCGCACGTAGGATGGGTGCGTGATAGGTTTATTTGGAGTTTTTGACCTGGCGACGCCGCTCGTTCGTGTCTAGCAGCTTTTTGCGTAACCGCAGACTTTTGGGCGTTACCTCGACCAACTCATCGTCAGCAATGTATTCGATGCAGTCATCCAAGGACAGCGAGCGCGGCGTGTCGAGCCGAATGGCCTCTTCCGCATTCGATGACCGGATGTTATTCAACTGCTTCTTTCGCGCTACATTGACTTCCAAGTCTTCTTCGCGAATATGCTGGCCGACGATCATGCCCTCGTACACCTCGGTGCCGGGGACGATAAACAGTTGCCCACGCTCCTGGGCGTTGTTTAGACCAAAAGCTGTGGCCGTGCCCTGCTCCCAGGCAAGTAGGGAGCCGGAAACGCGAGTCTGTAAATGACCGGCATAGGGACCATAGCCGTTGAACAATGCATTCATGACCCCTGTGCCACGCGTAGCGGTCAGGAAATGCTGGCGAAAGCCGAGCAGGCCGCGCGTCGGCACGTGGTACACAATATGTACTGAGCCATCGTCACGGAATTTCATGTCGCGCATCTGGCCCTTGCGCTGGCCCATCATCTCGACCACGGTGCCCTGGAAGGCCTCGGGCACTTCGATATCGACCAACTCATAAGGCTCTTGGCGGCCATCCGGCCCATCGCGGAAGATCACCTCGGGCTTGGCAACCTGGAACTCGTAGCCTTCGCGCCGCATATTCTCGATCAAGATTGCCAGATGCAACTCACCTCGTCCCGACACGAGCAAGGTATCGGCCGAGGCGGTATCTTCGACCCGCAATGCCACATCACGCTCGATCTCCTGATACAACCGCTCACGGACCTTACGGGATGTGACAAAGGTTCCTTCGCGACCACCAAAGGGCGAATTGTTAATACTGAAGGCCATGCGCACTGTCGGCTCTTCGACCCGGATGGGCGGTAGTTGCTCCGGGTGTGCGGCGTCGGCTAGCGTTTCCCCAATGCCTGCATCATTAATACCCGTGATCGCTACAATATCGCCGGCTACCGCCTCATCGACCTCGTAACGCTCTAGACCACGATACCGAAACACCTGGTTGATTTTTGCAGGATGTTCCCCACCGTCCTGGTCAATGCGCACGATCGTTTGCGCTTTACGCAAGGTACCACGGTGAATACGACCGATGGCGAACTTGCCTTTGTATTCATCGAAGCCCATCGTGGTAATCACCATCTGGGCCGGGCCATCAACATCGACATCGGGCGCAGGGAGCGAACGAAGGATCTCTTCAAACAGCGGCTCTAGTGAGTCGGTCATCTCGTGAGGATGCAGGCCGGCGATGCCTTTGGTCGCCGAGGTATACACCACGCTAAACTCACTTTGCTTATCCGATGCACCGAGATCGATAAACAGGTCGAACGTCGCATTGACAACATGGTTCGCGCGGGCATTGGCTCGGTCAATCTTGTTGACGACCACAATGGCCTTGTGACCGCGCTCCAAAGCCTGGCGTAGCACAAACTTCGTTTGTGGCATCGGGCCATCGACCGCGTCAACGAGCAGCAGCACGCCATCGACCATATTCATAACCCGCTCAACCTCGCCACCGAAATCGGCATGGCCGGGGGTATCAACAATATTAATGCGGGTATCACCATAGGTGACCGCCGTCACCTTGGACAGAATCGTAATGCCCCGCTCACGCTCCAGGGCGTTTGAGTCCATCATCCGCTCGGCAACTTGCTGGTTATCACGAAAAATATGACTTTGTTTGAGCATCGCGTCGACCAACGTCGTCTTGCCGTGGTCAACGTGGGCAATAATGGCGATGTTTCGTACTTCGTTCCGTTGCATGATCTCACTAGGCGGCTGCACGCTCTCAGGCACCTGCCTGCCGCCTGCAACCAAAATTAACATACAAATCCCCGGCCCATGGCCGAGGTATTTAAACAGCAGCTATGTGTGAAGTATACCACAGGCTTGAAACAGAGATCTAGGGCATGGCACGGTCGCAGCGGGTTTGGGGGGAAACTGCCAGCACACTATTCATCAGGATAGCGACGGACCCAGATCCACCATTCTGTGGGGCTGATCTGGGCGCTGAACCATGCAAGGTTCCCCATTTTTGTCCATATATCGTACAGCGGTTGTGGCTCCCACTGGTGTTTAATGAGGAGCACAGCGCCGGGTGTAAGCTCCTTGATCGCCGTAATGACCGGCAGGAGGGGGTCGGTCGTGAGCGTCGCATCCAACGGCAGGAGGTTGATGGTATGAGTCGTGCGAGGGTCAGCGGCAGTAACCCAGGCGGGCGGCTCGCGCGACGATTGCGGCAACACCGGCTCCAACTCCCCCTCCGCCACGACCGCACCCGTTAATGCGGCGATGTGGTCCAGCAGTTCGGCCACGGGCACATGCCCCATTGCCGCGACCCGGCTCAATGTTATGCGAGGTGACATGAAGCGCCGCATCAACGGCTGCCGCAGCCGCGCAAAGTCATGCGGGTTCAAGGCAACGATGTAGGCCACGACGTCAGGCTGGAGGTCCAAGACCCGGTTCAGACGGGTCTGCGGGGTAATACGTATCATGATATTATCTTTCTCTTTATAGTAGACTGGCGGTCGACAACATCAGGTGCGACGTTCTGATGGTGCAGGAGGGCCTTGGGTCGGATCCGCGTGAGGCGCCCAGATTGGATAATCCAGGCCAGCCAGCCGATTGATGACGAACCCTTGGACGACCAGGAGCACGACCGCCAGCATTAACACGGCCATCTGATTAACTTTCGTCAGGATACCTAGACTCACGATCAGTGTCGTCGCCCCGGCGGGTGGGTGGGGTACCTTGAACCACACCATAAAGCCGGCAGTCAGGCCAAGTGACAGTGCAGCAGCACCGACTCGTGCCACCGAGACACCCGTCGCGGTGGTCGGACCGGCGTTCACTAGCCCAAAGAGCACCAGAGCCACATAACCCATCGTAACCCCGATTAGATGACCGAGCACGGTGTTGCGTGGTGCTGAGGATGCATTTAACGGAGTATAGAAGAGCAAGAAGGCGGTCGGGCCGAGCGAGGGAAAAATAAACGGCTGGCGTGTCACATACGCTGCCAGCGCCATCAGAGCAATCGACAGGAAGCCATTCAGGAGTGCAAATGCGCCCATCACCAGCGTCGAGTTGTGTCGCTCCATGAGTGGACGGAGCCGGAAGCGTCGAGCCAATCCCAGGACGACATCGGCCATCCTCCCACCAATCGGATACTGCGGTCCGCTCGACATCATCGTCTCCCCTCTTCGATCGAGCCTCGGCGCACCCGTGGTCGGCGTCGTAGCAGCCGCAGCATCAGCAGGCCGCCCAGAAAGATGGTGCCCGAAACGAGGGCAATTAACCAAACCTGGTTACCGGCACCTCCTAGGTAGAGATCGAGTGCGATCGTCAGCAGCCAGAGCTGGATGCCCATCAGCAAAATCCCAATCGCTAGGCCGGCCAGCATAAGTGCCATGTGCCCCGGCGGAGGCGGCTGGCTCACCGCTTCGGCGCGCCGCTGATGACCAACATAGGAGGGTGGTGGCTCAACACTCTCATTCATAGCTCGACTCCTACCGCTGTGAGCAGGTCGCCGTCTTGCTGGAGCATGATCCGGGGCAGCCGCCGCTGAGGTGGTCCGGCTTCGGGATCACCAGTCACCGGATTAAATACGCCATCATGGCACGGGCAATACAGCCGCCCTCGCTCGGCCTGATAATACACGGCACAGGAGAGATGCGTGCATTTCTGACTGTAGGCGACGAAACGATTACCTGGCAGGTGCAGCAGGACGGCCTGATCATCGGGTTGCGGATAGCGGAAGTAGAAGGCCTGACCCTCAGCAACCTCGCCCACACGGGCAACCGGCTGAGGAGCCGTACGGCGGGGACGCTGGAACAGGCCGAGCAGCGCCAGCGCGGCCGTGGTACTGAATAGCGCGCCCGAGGTATAGACCGCGAAGCGCAACAACTGCCGGCGCGACACCAGATCGTCTGCATCCCAATGGTAGGGAAACTCCGACCGCCAGCGTTTGATTTGCCCCTGCTCAGCATCCGCAGCGCGGCCGTGAATCGGTGGTTCATACTCACTCATAGCACCCATGCCTCCTGCCGTACGCCTGTAACCTGGTCTAGTTCGGCTTGTGCTTCGGCCAGGAGTGCGCTCACATCCAGCTTCGGCACGCTTTCCGGGAGCACGTGATACACTCGGGTGCGGATCTCCTGGTCGCCGAAGGCCGTCAGATTAATCGGCACACCCCGCCGCTCATGGACGAATTCTTCGTAGCTGCCATACCAGATCGCTTGCGTCGGACAGGCCTGGGCACACCAGGGTTTGAGGTCTTGTGAGGTCCGGTCATAGCACAAGTTACACTTCTTCATCAAGCGCGCCCCCACATCCAACTTTGGCACGCCGAAGGGACAGGCATACACACAGTTGCGACAGGCGATGCAGCGCGAGGCGTCGGCCGATTGGACGACGCCGTCGGGCGTGATCTGGATCGCCATGACCGGGCAGACCTGGGCACAGGGAGCCGTTGGCTCTTCACAATGCATACAAACAGTCGGCTGCGTGGCGACGCTGTAGCCACGGTCGATGAAATCGACCATCACCATGCTCTCGCCTTTATGTGAGTCGCACTCGCGACAGGCCGCTTCGCAGGCGCGACAACCGATGCAGCGGGACGGATCGATGAACAGTGTTTTGACAGCCACTAGCCTCTCCCTTCGCTCTCACAACCGGTGCTGGCCGGTAGGCACTCTCAGTAGCGCTTGCCTTCTTGCTCAGGCGGAGCCGTCGTCTCGCCAGCCGCATATGGGAACATCTTCGGCGCAGTCAACGGCGTGTAATTTTCACGTGCGCCGCCATCACCACTCGTTGCTTGCACATCAACGCGTTCAATGGTCGCTGCACAGGCTTTGTATTCGGGGATCTTCACGGTGGGATCACACGCCGGATTCGTGAGCTGGTTGACCGCCTGGCGATGACCATAGTGGAAAGGGATAAACAGCGTGTCGGGGCGGATCGTCGGCACGACGAGCGCCTTGAGTTGCATAGCACCGCGCGGCGTACGCACGCGGACCATGTCGTGGTCCACAATCCCGAGCCGCTGCGCCGCCTGCGGATGAATTTCGACCCACGGCTCGGGCGCTTGCGACTGGAGATAGCCAAGGCGCCGTGTCTGGTTGCCGCTGAGATAGTGATAGACGACCCGACCCGTCGTTAGACGGAACGGATACGCGTCATTGGGCTCTTCGGCCGGGGGGCTGTACTCAATTGGGAAACACCGGGCCTTGCCATCGGCATGGGCAAAGCGCTCAGTAAACAGGCGCGGTGTGCCCGGATGATCCTCGGTGGGACAGGGCCAGAAGACACCGTCCTGTGCATCGATTTTCTCCCAGGTGATACCGTAGTAGTCGGAGATACCGCCTTTTGACGCAAGCCGCAACTCATCCCAGATCTCACGCGTCGAACGATACGCAAAAAACTGACCACGCCCCATGCGCCGTGCCAAATCACAGATAATATCTGTATCCCGCCGCGCCGCACCCGGCGGATCGGCAGCACGATTGATCTTAATGACACGGCCCTCCAGATTCGTGGTCGTGCCTTCGTCTTCGCACCAGACTGAGCCCGGCAGCACGACATCGGCCAGCTCCGCCGTCTCGGACATAAAGAAGTCGATCACGACCAGCGGATCGAGCCGCGCCAGCGCGCGCTGAACTACGTCAACCTCCGGCAACGAAACCATTAAATTGGAGCAGATCACCAGGCAGCTTTTGATCTCGCCATCTGCCATGAGGCGTACCATCTCCGTGGCCGCTGCCCCTTCCTGCGGCAACTCGGGCTCGGGAATGCCCCAAACATCAGCGATGTACTGGCGTTCGGCCGGCACATCAATGTGCCGGTAGCCTGGCAGTTGGTTGGCCTTCTGCCCGACCTCGCGGCCCCCCTGCCCGTTGCCCTGTCCGGTAATCATCATCGTGCCGCCGCCTAATTTGCCCACCTGGCCCCGTGCAAGCGCGAGGTTGATACAGGCTAGCACATTATTGACGCCGTGTGTGCTATGCTCGATGCCCCGCGCATGCATGATCAGTGATGTTGCCGCACGTCCATATAGCCGGGCTGCTGCTACGATCCGCTCGGCCGGCACGCCCGCGATGCGCTCGGCCAGTTCCGGCGTATAGGGCTCAACCGTCGCGCGCACCTCTTCCCAGCCCACCGTCCGCTCCTGCAGGTAGGTTTCATCTGCCAGGCCATCGTGGATGATCTGGCGCAGCATCGCATTGAGCACGACGATATCCGTGCCGGGGCGCACGGGCAGCCAGAGATCAGCAGTGCGCGCCACCGGTGTTTCGCGAGGGTCAAGCACGATCAAGCCGGCACCATTATCACGAGCACGCCACAGCCATTGCATCATGATCGGGAAACATTCCGCGACGTTCGAGCCCACGACCAGCAGGCAATCCGCGTGCGGGATATCGGTCATCGGCAGCGGCGAGCGATCAAGCCCAAACGCCTTGGAGTAGCC
>JACDGP010000040.1 GCA_013821605.1 Herpetosiphonaceae bacterium | reverse complement strand
AGGCAACCGCGACGCTCCCCACGCCGCCTGATGCACCGGTTACTAAGACTTCGCGCCCATCCGGTTTAAGACCATGTGCTTCGAGCGCCAATACGGCCAACATCGCAGTAAAGCCTGCCGTTCCCAACGCCATGGCATAGAGGAGACTCAGACCAGGCGGCAACGGGATGAGCCACTCCGCTTTGACGCGGGCATATTGCGCAAAGCCACCCCAATGCCGCTCACCGATGCCCCAGCCGGTCAACACGACCTGGTCACCAACGTTGTAGACCGCGTTGCTGGATTCCACTACGGTGCCGGCGAGGTCGATGCCAGCGATCATGGGAAACGAGCGCGCGATTTTGCCCTTGCCGGTCAGGGCCAGCCCATCTTTGTAGTTGAGGCTCGAATAGGCAATAGCGACCAGTACATCGCCTGCAGGCAGGCGTGGTTGATCGAGCTCCTGCAACGTTGTGTGTGGTTGTCCCTCAGATTGTTCGGTGATGTAGGCCTTGAACATCCCTATGCTCCATATCATTAACAGTGCGGTCGAGACTTATGTTGCCATAGATGTAGCATATGCTGGCCCAATGGTTAACCCACCGAGCGCCGGACCGACGGCCGATGCGCCATTGAAGACCAGCGATTGCAACGAGATCGCGTTCATCAGCTCATTGCGCGGGACCAACGCAGGGATCAGGGCGGCACGCGTCGGCTGGTCGAACGAGAGCACGGTACCTGACAGAAAAGCGAGGATCACGATCATCCATACCTGGATCGTGCCGGTGACGGTCAAAATGGCGAGCAGCAGGGCCAGCAGAGCCGAGATGCTCTGGGTGATCAGCAACAGACGTCGCTTATCGACGCGGTCGGCGATACTGCCGCCGACAAGCGCAAACACAAAGAAGGCGACGGCCTGGGCGAGCGAGACCGTGCCTAGTGCGAAAGCTGAACCATGCGTAAGACGTAAGACCAACAGGCTCTGTGCGATAATCTGCATCCAGGTGCGCAGCGCGGAGATTACCAGGCCGATCCAGAGCAGGCGGAAGTCACGATGGCGCAGGGCGGTAAAGGTTTGTAAGCGGCGCTTGTTAACCGGAGCTGCTGTTGGTTGGTGCTGCTCCGCAGGCATAGCATCTTCTGGTTTCTTCATACGAGTATGATACGTCGATTACGCCACGCTTTGACCGGCATGGGACAATATTCTATGCTAGATCCAGCTAGGCCTCCGGAGGATTCGGTGGACCCGCATGCGTGAACAAACGATGGCAATGGATATAAACCAAGGCATCAGCGAAGGTGCGCGCCGACGCGGCCTGATCGCCCTGCTGATCGACGTCTTTTGTATGTACACCGGCTTCTTCATGGTCGTCCCGTTGATCAGCGTGCATTATGTAGACGGCCTAGGGTGGGCCGCCGCATCGATCGGATTGGTACTCGGTGCCCGCCAGTTCACGCAACAAGGCTTGACGGTCGCCAGCGGCATGCTCGCGGACCGGGTTGGGGCAAAGCTGTTGATATGTCTCGGGCTAACGATCCGTATTGCTGGATTTGTGTTGTTAGCATGGGCTACGACCCTCCCGCTGCTTTTCAGCGCGTGTGTCTTGGCAGCGGTAGGCGGCGCGCTTTTCGAGTCGCCGCGCGCTGCTGCAATCGCCGCGCTGACTCGGCCCGATGAACGGCAACGCTTTTATTCGCTGAGCGGTGCCATTGGAGGAATCGGCATGGCTGTGGGACCGCTACTTGGCACCGCGTTGCTGCGCGTTAACTTCTCACTTGCGGCGCTCGTTGGCGCGGCCTGCTTTAGTGTGAACCTCATACAGACGCTGGTGATGGTGCCGGCTGTACGTGTCTCGGTCAGGAACGAGCGGCTCACACACGGTCTGCGACTGGTCATCCGTGACCGGGCCTTTGTCGGGTTCGTCGCGTTGTTGACGGGCTATTGGTTTGTGTGGGTGCAGATCAACATTTCGCTCCCTCTGATGGCTGAGCAGCTAACGGGAACGAGCACGAGCGTCGGGATCATCTATGCCGTTAATGCGGTGATGGTCGTTACGCTGCAGTATCCATTGGTACGGGTGTTTGGACGGCGTTTTGATCAACTCAGCTTGCTCACTGCTGGTATGGTTATGATGAGCATTGGCATTGGCAGCGTTGCCTTTGCACATAGTTTAGCTGGGCTGATTGTGAGTGTCGTTGTTTTCTCGCTCGGCGGGTTGATCGTCCAGCCTACCCAACAAACCATCACTGCGTCGCTCGCGCGTCCGGCATCGCTCGGCTCGTATTTTGGCATTAGTTCACTAGCATTGGCGATCGGGGGCGGGTTGGGCAACTATTGTGGCGGTCTGCTGTATGGTCTTGGCCAGCAGACTGGCATCGCGACGTTGCCGTGGATGAGCTTCGCCGTCGTAGGCTTCGTCGCGTCAGCCGGCCTAGCATGCCTAGCACAGCGCAGCTATGCTAGGCATGTCCAAACTGAGGTAACATCCTGACCGGCCGCACGTTGCGCTGTCATCATCGCAAGAAAGGAATGAGCATGACGCTGTATGGGGGTATTGAATCAGGCGGTACCAAATGGGTGTGTGCCGTCGGCAGCGGCCCTGACGATGTCGTTGCACGCACCTCCTTTCCAACAACGCAACCTGAGGAAACGCTCGGTCGGGCACTGGCGTTTTTCCGGCAGCAGCCGGAGATCGCCGCCCTCGGGATCGGTTCGTTCGGCCCGGTCGACGTTCATCGGGATTCGCCAACCTGGGGGTTTGTTACCACGACACCGAAGCCCGGCTGGACCAATATCGATGTAGGCGGAGTCATGCAGCGCGCGCTGGGCGTACCGGTGGCATTTGATACGGATGTGAACGCAGCTGCATTGGGGGAACAGCGTTGGGGTGCAGCGCAGCAACTCGATACCTTTTTTTATTTGACCATCGGTACGGGCATTGGTGGAGGCGTCATGGGCAACGGACGCCTGCTGCATGGCCTACTGCACTCCGAGCTTGGGCACATGCGTATTCCCCATGACCGTGCGGTTGATCCGTATCCTGGCGCGTGTCCATATCATGGCGATTGCCTGGAAGGGCTGGCCGCAGGGCCGGCTCTGGAAAGCCGCTGGGCACAGCGTGGTGAAACACTGCCACCCGACCATCCGGCCTGGACACTCGAAGCACACTACCTGGCCTTAGCACTGGTCAACCTGATCTGCATCCTTTCGCCGCAGCGGATTATCTTGGGTGGCGGCGTGATGCAACAACCACAGCTCTTTCCGCTCCTGCAACGCGAGGTGCAAGCATTGCTCAATGGCTACCTCCAGGTACCGGCATTGCTTGATGCGATTGAAACGTACCTTGTGCCGCCAGCGCTTGGTGATCGCTCTGGTATGCTCGGCGCAATTGCCCTGGCCCAAGAGGTAGCCCGATCATAAGGCCGAGTACCAGAAGAGCACTACCTGCCAGATCCCGTTCGTCGTTTTGGAACGGATTAGCTGAAGCGCGGCTGGATTATAGATTCGTGAATACATGACGTTCGATTCCGATTATGGTATACTGAAGTATCTTCGCACACCCCCCACACACGGTGTCGCAGTGAAACGAGTTGGACCGTGCGGATACTGGTCACTGGGTCGAGCGGACAAATCGGGACCAACTTGGCATTACGGTTGCTGCGGGATGGTCATAGTGTCTTTGGGATCGACAAACGCGCTAACTCCTGGACCAACGCCTTCCCCTACCTGCTTCAAGATTTAAGTGGCTCCTACCGGGATTTTGCCGGAGGTATTGGCGCGGTGCAATATCCAGCCTGCGATCTGGTCGTCCACCTAGCTGCGAATGCGAAAGTCCATGAACTGGTCGAGCAGCCACACCGCGCCCTCGAAAATATCACGCTCACCTTCAACGTGTTGGAGTTCTGTCGCCAGAACGAACTGCCGTTGATCTTCTCCTCATCGCGCGAGGTGTATGGCGATATTCACCACTATCTTACCGAAGAAACGCAGGCCGACTTTTCATTCACTGAAAGCCCGTACTCTGCTTCCAAAATTAGCGGTGAGGCACTAATCTACAGCTATGCGCGCTGCTATGGTGTGCGGTATCTGGTATTTCGCTTCTCAAATGTGTATGGACGCTATGATGCGGATATCGAACGCATGGAGCGGGTGATCCCATTGTTTATCCGGCGGATCAGTCATGGACAACCTGTACGGGTCTTCGGCAAAGATAAGGTCCTTGATTTTACCTACATTGATGATTGCGTTAATGGCATCGTCCTGGGCATCGAGCGTCTGCTGGCGGGAACGGTAACCAATCAAACCATTAACCTCGCCTACGGTCAGGGCAGTAGTTTGGTCGCTATGGCCCAGTATATTGGTCAAGCGCTCGATATCGAGCCCGAGATCAAGGTTGAGGCCGCGAAACGACCCGGCGAGGTCACACATTATGTTGCAAATCTGAGTAAGGCGGAGGAGCTGCTCGGCTATCATCCACAGGTGGCGCTTGAGCAAGGGATTCGGCGTGCGGTCGATTGGTGGCGTAGCTGGCAAGGAGCGCAGTAGTGGAGCAGCCCCTCAACACGCTGCCGTTCGCTAGCTTGGAACCCGATGATCAATCGCTGCTCCAGATCCTGTTTCATTTGTCGGCGCAGATTGCCTCTGAGCGTGAGCCGGAGCGCCTTAAGCAGATGATCGTTGCCATGATCGAGGAGGCAGTGCCGGGCGTCGATTGTGCCTTGTTATGGCTGTACGACGAGGCGGATGATCGGCTGCACGTCACGGCGGTGCATGCCACTTCCGGGCAGCCGCAAGAGATGATTGAGCCATTACTCCAAGCGACGGTACGATCTGGCGAAGGCACGGTCGGCACTGCACTGTTGACAGGCGAGCCGGTCATGACCGAGGATGTGGCAGCCTTTTACCGGGCGATTGCGGCGGTCAATGAGCCTACCCGTGTGGTCTTTGAGCAGTATATCGACCACTTTATGCCGGTATGTGCCTTGCTTGCTGTGCCTTTGCTGACAGGGAACCAACGCATCGGCGTGATCGAGCTGATTAATGCGAGCGGAACGCCGCCGCTACGCGACGAAGCACTCGCTGTTTTCCAAACCTTCGCCCATCAGATCGCGAGTGTGCTGCTCAACAGTCAGCTCTATGCTCAGCTGGAACTTCAGAATCGGCGGCTCCAAGCCTTTGATGCCGTTGTCACGGCGATTAGTGGCTCACCTGATCTCGGTCAGCTGTTGCATCAAGCACTTCTGGTAGTACTAAGTGTCTTCGAGGTCGAACGGGGTGCGATCGCACTGGTTGATGGTGCGACGGGCACCCTGCAGCTCCAGGTCTCCCAGCAATTCGATCCCGCGATGGTTGAGGCATTAGGGGCTGCATCGGTCGCCGGCTCACCCTTTGATGAAGTCGTACGGTTTGGACAACCGCTCGTGCAGTCGTTGCACCGTGATCATCCCTGGTACGACCTCTTCCAGCCACTGGCCGACGCAGTAGCGCTATCGCCTTTGCTCGCAGGCGGCACCGTGGTAGGCGTGCTCTTGTTGGTCGGGCAGGTGCCGATGCTTCAGCAACTCAATTGGTCATCGCTGATGGCCATTGGGGCGCAAATCGGCTTTGCTATCGCTAATGCACAACTTTTTACGGCCAGCTTTAGTGAACGACGGCGGCTCGCCGGAGTGATCACATCGATTGTCGAAGGGGTATTGATCTGCAATGCCGAGGGCGAAATCGTGATCGCCAACGAAGCGGCGAGCACGCTGTTACAGGGTGTTGTGGCCCCAGGCATGTCGCTCGAAGCACTCGCCGCAAGCTACCGGTTCCGTGATGGGCTCGGCAATGAGCTCGTAACTGCGATGACGCCGCTGGGGCGGGGACTGCACGGCGAGGTCTTCCAAGATTACGACGTCGCTGTGCGTACCAGCGATGGACGCGAGCTAGTACTGAGCACCAGTGGTGCACCATTAATGGCCGAAAACGGCATGATCGACGGTGCGGTCGTCGTCTTCCGGGATGTGACTGCGCATAAACAACATGATGCTGCGCGCGATGAATTTTTGGCCGTAGGTGCGCACGAACTCCGTGCACCACTGGCAGCCATCAAGGGCTATACCGACTTGTTGGTGAAGCGCGAGATGGGGCGACCGGACGCGACCGAACGCGATATTCGTGGCATCGTGATGTTGTCACGGCAGGTTGACCATCTGGTCATGTTGATCGATAACTTGCTTGATTTATCGCGTCTGGATGCCGGACGATTGCAACTTGCACTCCAAACGATCGACATCATGGCGCTGATTGATGCCAGTGTCGAACGTGTGCGCGCAGGCGATAACCGCCACGAATTTGAAGTGCTCGGTCCGGCGAGCCTGCTGCTGGTCGCTGACCCGTTGCGTATTCAGCAGGTCTTGACCAACTTAATTGCCAACGCCGTGCGATATAGCCCGGCGAACACTCATATCACGGTCGAGGCCAGCGTTGACAGCTGTGCCTTCGATGACTACACAACGGGCTTGGATGGCTGCATCGTGGTTGCGGTGCACGACCAAGGTCCTGGCATTCCCGAAGAGATCCAGAGCTTGATTTTCCAGCGCTATTTCCGCGCGGCAACGGTTACCTCAACCAGTGGTCTGGGGCTGGGGCTGTACCTGAGCCGGGAGATCGTCCAACGCCATGGCGGCCACTTGCGTGTGCAAAGTACGCTCGGGCAAGGAGCCACGTTTTTCATTGAGCTACCGGTGAGCGGGCCGCAGCAAGGCTAGGGCATGGATATGCTACAGCAAGGCAGGTCGTAGATGAGGGGCGAAAGCAGCAAGGCCAAAGGGGGTCGTACCCTTTTTTCTGCTGCCGGTGATGCGTTTGCCGAGCAAAACGCCCCTTTAGCGACCCGCATGCGACCGCGCAGTATCGCTGAATATGTTGGTCAAGCCGACCTGGTGGGACCTGGTCGCCTGCTACGGCGGGCGCTTGAACACGACCGGCTCTTTTCGCTGATCTTATGGGGACCGCCTGGAACTGGTAAAACGACGCTCGCGCGACTGCTCGCGCAGCAAAGCGCGGCTCACTTCGAGCAGTTATCAGCGGTCAGTGCCGGCGTCGCGGAGTTGCGGAACGTGGCCAAGGAGGCCCGCGAGCGGGCGAACATGGAGCAGCAACGCACCGTGCTGTTCCTGGATGAGATCCATCGCTTGAATAAAGGGCAACAAGATGCCTTGCTGCCGTATGTTGAGGATGGCACATTTACGCTGATCGGCGCAACTACCGAGAACCCATCGTTCGAGGTCAATGGTGCCTTGCTGTCACGCTGCCGGGTTGTTACACTGAACGCCTTGAGTGATGACGACCTAGGTGTCCTGGTTGATCGGGCACTGGTCGACGACGAGCGCGGGTTAGGCAGCCTCCACGGCGTGCTTGAGCTTGAGGCCCGGCAGTTGTTACTTAACCTCGCCAACGGCGATGCACGCGCCGCTCTCAATGCGCTGGAAGTCGCGGCCCTAGCGGCCCCACTGAGTAGTGATGGTACCCGGACCATCAGCACCGCCGAAATTGTTGAGGCCTACCAGCGGCGCACGATTCCTTATGACAAATCTGGCGAACTGCACTATGACGCGATCTCGGCGCTCCACAAGTCGGTGCGTGACAGCGATCCGGATGGAGCCTTGTATTGGCTAGGCCGGATGCTGGAAGGCGGCGAAGACCGCTTGTATGTTGCCCGCCGGGTGATCAGGATGGCGGTCGAAGATATTGGTCTGGCCGATCCGCAGGCTCTGCCCCAGTGTATCGCTGCCCAGCAAGCCGTACATTTTTTGGGCATGCCCGAAGGCGATCTCGCGCTCGCGCAGGCAGTGGTGTACCTCGCCCAGGCGCCCAAAAGCAACGCCGTTTACCGGGCCTATGGAGCGGTACGTGAAGATGTTCAGGCGACCCGCAATGATCCAGTTCCCCTCCATCTACGCAATGCCGTGACCGGCTTGATGGAGGGGCTCGGTTATGGGGCCGGCTACCAATACGCGCACGATTTCGCAGGGGCGCAGGTCCTGCAGGAGCACTTGCCGGCTAACCTGGCGGGCCATCGCTACTACTTCCCAACCGACCATGGCTACGAAGTACGCGTCCGCGATCGCTTGGCCTGGCGCTATCCCGACGACGAGCAGACTATCCCTGACGAGACTAGCTAGCCAACATCCAGCTGCATCACCGCTAAAGGCAAATCAGCGAGAGCGGTACCACAGACGCGGCATGCTTCGGCTGAGGGCGTGCCTGCAACCCATAGACCACAGCCAGAACAGTGGTAGGCACGTATTTGAGGACCGGCTAAAGGTGCTGCCGGTGGATGATCGCCCAGTGCTGTATGCAGCACTGACCATTCACGTGCCGCAACCAATTCGGCCTGCTCGACCCGCTCCCCGACCAGTTGTAGCCCCAGCAGTATCTCCGGCGCAATAGCGTGCCGGTCATCGACGTTGCTTAATGCTTTTTCATCGATGACCAGCGTGGTCTCCTTGACAGCATCGCACCGGCCGCCGGGAGCCGGAGTTGCCGTCAAGGTCACGGTATCTCCCCCAAAAAAGCCACCGAAGTTATGAACTTCGCGTACCCACCACAATTGCGTGTCAGCCATATTTTCTCTCGTCGTACCGAGTAGTTTCTTTACCAGAATCCTGGCTACGTTATCACTCGAGGTGCCCCTACCCGACGAGCTGCCAGCGCTGTCTGATCCCGGTTTCACGGGTATCCTATTCGATATCGACGTGATCCTACGCCTGCTGCGTAGGCCCTAGCTTGTCTAGCCTTTACCAAGCAGCCGCACGCCTCTCCCAGATGAGGTTATCGATCAAGCGCGTGGTGCCAAAGCGTACCGCCAGCGAAGCCAGAGCGCGGTCGGCGACCGCATCCAGTTCAACCAGCGTTTCTGGCTCGGCCAGACTCACATAATCGATCTGTGCCAGTGGCTCGGCTGTGATCATAGCAACCATCAACTGCCGTAGGGCCTGGGCATTGCATTCTCCGGCGAGCCACGCTTGCCGGCCGGCGGTAAGGGCACGATATAGGATCCCTGCCGCCTGGCGCTGTGCCGGATCAAGGTAGATATTGCGGCTCGACAGTGCCAAGCCATCGGTCTCGCGCACCGTCGGTACGACCACGACCTCGCTGGGCAGCGCCAGATCACTGACCATCCGGCGCACCACTACCGTTTGCTGCGCATCCTTCGCACCGAAATACACACGCTCCGGCATCATGATGTTTAGGAGCTTACATACGACGGTCGCTACGCCGCGGAAGTGGCCGGGCCGGTGCGCCCCTTCGAGCGGTGCGCTAAGCTGCTCCACATCGACCCAGGTAGTAAAACCGGCAGGATACATCTCATTAACCGCAGGCACGAATACCAGATCGACGCCGCCCGCTTCCAACAAGGCAAGATCATGCTCCATATCGCGTGGATAGCGTGCCAGGTCTTCGTTCGGGCCAAATTGGCTGGGATTAACAAAGATGCTGACTGCTACGGCCTCACACTCGGCACGCGCCTGGGCAGCTAAAGCCAGGTGACCGGCGTGTAGAAAGCCCATCGTTGGCACAAGGCCCAACCGCCCTAGCTCCGGGCGAGCCGCACGTACTGCAGCGATCGTTGCCACAACCTTCATCGCCCGTGTCCCAGTTCGATTTGGAGAGCCACCGCCACCGCTTGCAAGGCCACCGCCGGGCGTTCGTCCTCGGCCACCGACCAGCCGCCATCGGAACCCTGTTGTGCACGCAGGAGATCCCAGGCGCGTGCTACCAAAGTGGTATGAAGCGTATAGCCGGCCGCTAGGCAGGCAGACAAACAGCCTGTGAGCATATCACCGGTCCAATCCGCGCCGAGTGCTTCGCCCAGCCCACCGACCAAGCGGCGCGTCGAACGCGTCTGGACATCAAGCACCTGGACAAAGGCCGGTAAGGCCAGCCAGGAGCTATGCAGCTTCCAGCCGGGCAATAATCCAGCACGACCCTGCTGCGTTTGCAACCAGTTCACACCCCGGTCGACGACCAGCTCGTTGCCACCGTATTGCGCGAGAGCTCCGGCGCAAAGTGCGGTGGTGTACACATCGGCAGCCGGATTGGTAGAGTCCATCCAGAGCGGTAGCTCCCACGTCGCTAACTCACCGGCCTCGCGCCAGATGCCGCGCCTGCTCTGATGCATGGACATGAAATCCAGCCCAGCTTGCGCCGCCGGCGTCTCAAGCAACCCCAAATCGGCTAGGGCGTCCAACGCGTGTACCGTCGCATGCAATGAGGACGGACGATCCGGCTCCCAGTCCAACGCCCAGCCACCATCGGCATGCGTGGCCGCTGCCAGTTCCTCTGGGACCGCAGGTGCCGCGCGTCGTGAAAGAAGCGCGTGGAGGCGGGCGCGCTCCAGCGGCGTGCCTTCCCGCTCGACAAATGCACAAGCTGCCGCAAGGTTCATATTTTTGATCCTTTATGGGCGTTGTTCAACTTCAACGTGTCCCTGGCGGCCATCGGTACTCCAGTCAATCCGGCCGTGAATGGCAGGATCAAATAGGCGATTAAGTGGCATTCTTTCATCCCAACGGCCGGCAAAGCTCTGATGTAATGTGGTATGTCCGCCGGGCATGTAGATCACGGCACCTGGTTGCACATGTTGCACCAGCAGGGCCGGCGGGCGTACCTGCCAGCCCATTAATACGATATCGGCTGGATGACCTAGCTGAGCCGTGATCTGCTCCAGTCCAACCTCATCCATGCTTTCGAGCGCGTAGATGTTGGTTTGCCCGACCTGGATACGGAGTGCGGCATGGCCATCTTGCACTGTAAGCACAGTGATACTGGTGCTGCCTAACTGAAGCTGCAAACCGGGGTGAAGCTGCCCCAGGCGACCTTGAGTTGCGGCTATGGTACGCCAAGCTTCAAAGGGGGGAGTTGACTGGGTAGGAGGCACGTAGATGATCAGGCCAGCGCTATAGCGCCGCAGAGCAGCCAGTTGACCCGGCAGTGTTTGATCATCGGCGCGCGTGAGCACAACCAGATCGAAGCGCCGCTGATAAAAGGGCAGCTCGTGGCCCAGCCAACTGGTCGTGGCAGCGGCGTCTGCGCCCCCGTCTAACAACAAAGTGTGACCATCCGCCGTTCGCAACAGCGCGACATCGCCGCTCACGGCCGGAACGATCAGATGCGTCCGCCCGTCGCTACGTCCGTTCCACCACGCGGCCCCTAAGACCACGCCGACGAGCGTCGCACCAAAGGCGAGCAGACGCCACAGCTGCATGTCGCCCTGCTGCTACGCGTTCACCAGGGCCACGGCCTCGATCTCGACCCGGCAATCACGCGGCAGCCGGGCAACTTCGACGGTTGCCCGGGCCGGCAACGTACCACCGGCAAAATACTGGGCATAGATACCGTTGACCGTTTGGAAATCGTTCATATCTTTGAGAAAGATCGTCGTTTTCACGACCTGTTCCAGGCTTGAGCCAGCCGCCTCGAGCACGGCCCGCACGTTGTCTAACACTCGCCGGGTTTGTTCTTCGATCCCACCGGCCACTAGTTGCCCAGATTGAGGATCGACCGGGATTTGGCCCGAAACCCATACCAGTCCATTGGCTTTAATGCCTTGCGAATATGGCCCAATGGCAGCCGGGGCTTGATTGGTCGTAACCGCCGACTTCATCGTCATGAATACGCTCCTTCCAGGGCATGCGGCAGATGATTGATCGCCATCTGCCCGCGGCCATCGATCTGGACCCCGACTACATCAATGCGCCACGGTCCTTGCCATGGCGTGCCAGCCTCACGTAATTGATCAAGATATAGTCCCGCGAGCCTCACCAAACGCCTACGCTTAACTGCGGTAATCGACTCTTCGGCACTGCCATACGCTGTGCCACGTTTGGTCCGCACTTCGATAAAGACGAGCTCACGTCCATCCTGGGCAATGATATCCAACTCTCCTCGGGCGCAGCGCCAGTTACGGGCGAGGATGCCATAGCCCCGCGCTTCGAGAAAGATCACAGCGGCCTGCTCACCCGCTGCCCCTGTCGCCCGCCGGCCATCCTTCACGGCTGCCCAACTGTATTCCGCAGCACACCGATCCGTTCGATCTCGGCTTCAACGACATCACCGGCTTGGAGCGATATTGGGGGCGTATGAGCCATGCCCACGCCACTGGGTGTACCGGTCGACACGATGTCGCCCGCCTGGACCGTCTGGCCCTGTGACAAGGTTGCCAAACAGGTTGGAATATCGAAGATCAAATCGCTGCTGCGGCTATCTTGCATGAGGGTGCCATTAACCCGCAGCTTGAGAGCGAGGTCGCTGGCATTCGGCAACTCATCGGCGGTCACAATCCACGGTCCCATTGGGCATGAGCCATCAAGACTTTTACCTTTGAAGAACTGCTGATGTTGGCTTTGTAGATCGCGGGCCGATATGTCGTTAATGATCGTATAGCCAAAAATGTAGCTCAAGGCCTCGGCTTTGGGAATATCCTTGCCGGTGCGCCCAATCACGAAGGCTAGCTCCACTTCCCAATCCAATTGTGAGGTCAAACCGTGGTTAAGTGGGATGATGCCATCCGGTCGGTTGACCGTGGTCGTAGCCTTGGTGAAGAAGACCGGATGTGGCGGCAGCGAGGGTGGCAAGCCCTTGGAGCGATTCGACTCGTAGGCATGTTCGGCATAGTTCATACCCAGGCATACAATGTTTTGACGTGGTCGGGGAATCGGTGCCTGGAGCACGACATCCGCCAGCGGCAGCACCTTGGCCCGCGCTTGGACCGCCGCCTGCGCTTGTTCCAGTCCAGCGGATCCCAGATCGATCAGCGCCAGCATATCATGTGCAACCCCACCGAGATCCACAACTTCATGATCCACAACTGCACCAGGCCGTTGTTGGCCAGCGGCTTCATACGTGACTAGCAACATAAATAATCTGCCCCATCGCGAATATGTCCTATAAGCATATGCTAGCTGGGCTGCGCACCATTGTCAATCGCGACAATCGGCTGCCAGCTCCAGCGTGCGCCAAAGCGGCGCAGCGTTAGGAGGATCGGAGCACCGAGCACGAGGATTAAGCCAGCGGTAAACAACCCCCGCAGCGTATCCCAGGCGAGCGACGTAGCCAGATAGAAGAGCCGGTAACGAGCCACAGTTTCGACCAAACCTAACCCCGGCTGCCAGTCTAGCGCGGAACCAGAAGCAGTTAACGGCCAGAAGTAGAGGTTGATCAACACACCGAAGAGCAAGCAGCCGACATAGCCATACAGCGTGAGGATGATCCGCTCCGGCCAGTGGCCCAGACGCTGGACGGGCCGCAACGCCGCTGCGCCCATCCCCAACCAGCCTAACGCGAACATCTGGAAGGGCAACCAGGGCCCGAAGCCGGCCGGGATCAGAAATGCGGACACAAAGATGCTCAACGCACCTACCAGGAAGCCAAACTGGGCACCGTAGGCATAGCCGAGCAAAATTGGCAGAAAAAAGACCGTAGGTGAGTCGCCAAGGCCGGTCGGGAGCCGCAGCACGGCATTCATCGCCGTGAGCACGCCGAGCAAGGCGATGAGCTTGGCACTCGCCTGTCGTGTACCAAGTTCGGCGAGTACCAGCAAAAGCAGCAGCGGCACCAGCAAGCCGACGATCAACGGTGCGTCAGCCGCATGCGCGCCCAACGGATCATGTTGTGGTACCCGGCTGAGGAGAAAAGGATACCCAAAGGCAGCCAGACCGATCAGTGAGACGACAACCAGCAACAATGTGCCGCTATGCTGGAGCAGCCTGGCAGGAGCAGCTAGAGGCTGAGCTTCGCTCCTCACCTGCCCTACGCTCTCCTCAGTTTGCAACCTGCTGCCAGCGTATGCGGTCGAACCAGACGGCATACCCAGCTTGGGATGCCGTCGCCGTCAATTTAACAAAGTCAGCGCTGCCCGCTGCGAACGGAAAGCGACCGAGCGAAACCCATTGGTCGGGCGCGGTTGCTTGATTGATCGTCACGCTTTGCTCGGTGCCATCAGCAATATGAACGAGGTAACTGGCTGCCTGCGTCGTCGGTCGTAAGCCGGCACACAATGGTACATGCACCAGTACATCGTACATGCCACCTGCGAGTTGTGGTCGCCATAAGGCCGACCGCACGCTCAATGGATAACCTGCTAGCCAACGTGCGGGTGCCGCATCACGACAGGTTTCTGTATGCCAAGCACTGGTATTGGCATCGAATTGTGGACCCGCAACGGCTGCTACTTCCACCTGCTCAAGAGGCTTAGCAGCTTGTTCGCTCGGTGTAATCTCGGGTGCGGATACCTCTGCCGTCGCAACTGCACGCGTGGGGCGGTGGGCCGGGTCACGGTTCAATGGTTTGGCATTGCGGCCTGGATCGTCGCCTAGCCATAAAAAGCTCACATTAACGACAGCCTGCTCGCCATCCAGACCCAACGCCCAATAGGCACCGTCGCCGATATCGACCGCCGTCGGAAAGCGAACCCAGCCTTCTTCTGCCATGCGACCATTATAGTGTTCGTAATAGGCAGCGTGATCTTCCGGCCAGCCTGCGGGTAGGTCGGAATACGTTTTACGCTTGGTATCCCAGAAGTTATCATGATGGTTCCATGGCCCCACATCCCATACCGGCGCGACGATACTCTTGCCATTCGCCGATAGCCGGACCTCATATTCATGGCCACCCAGACTTGATAGTGAGCTCCAGGATGGCAGTGAGACATAAACATCATTCGGCCGGATACGGTGTCCATTGGCCGTGTGGCTGCCGACGAGCCCTTCGCGCGTGACCCGCAGGCGGTAAGTTGGAGCAACCTGCGCCGCTTTGTGATACACGCTCATCGCTGTTAAACCGGCCGTAGTGGGCTGTAGATGAAGATTGCGGATCACTGGAGCAGCAGTCGACGAGCCAAGCAGAATCGCTCGGGCTTGCACGGCTTGTACCGGCATATCGAAAGCAATGGGCGTCCCCGCGACCACGTCATCATTCCACGTACCCCAGTGACCATTTGTCATACGACCACGGACCATGACAATGAGCTCACTACCGCTCGGAACCGTGCTGGTCCAAGTAACATCAACGCCAGTAATGGGTGTATCCGAGGACATGACAGTACTATCGGCAAGACCATAGCGCGTGTAAATGGTATATGGCCGAGGAGGAAGAGGAGTGGAAGAAGCGAGGGTCACGGCGCCGTTGGCAAGGTGCTTGATGCCGAGGTCTGCAGTGAGGGTGACAGTCTCTGGGATTGCATCTTGGGAGCGGGCTAGCGATGGAATAACACCAACCGCAGCCCAGATCAGCAGCAATCCAATGCTGCGTTTTGCCCACATGGGCATACGCTACCTCCTGGTATCAACGAATGCGTGCCTGCAACCCATGGGCGGGCACGACAGAAAGCACATTGTATCACCGAATTATCAGTCTGGTGGCGGATTAGGTTAACAGCCCTGTTACGATCGCCGCGATGTCGCCCAGTGCCAGATCATCATCCGTAGTGACTCCTAGCGCGGTGAGCGCCTGCGCAACGCTGCTTAGGGCGGGGTCAAGCGTGACAGAGCTACTCGACATGGGTCCCGGCCTGCTACTAGTGGTGGTTGAACCATAAAACGGCTCAGGTAACACCTCCCAGAGTGTAGGACGGCTAGGCTCCGGCAGTGCCCAGCCGTAGAGCTGAGCCAGAAAGCGTACATATTCCTGTGCAGCGCGGGGCAGTGTGTGTTCGCGAGCAACAAACGCCCGCGCGTTAGCGCCCAGGGCCACGGCTAAAGCAGGCGTTGTGTGCAGGAGGTGTGCATAATGATAGATCAGCGCTTGTTCAGAGCGATCAGGATCGACTTTGGGACAAACAGCATCGGGCAGCTCCAGAAACGCATCGGTCGCCGACACTAAGGTGGGGCGACCGGCCGCGAGCAACCGTAATAAGCTGGCCGATGTTTCGCCCGCCGTGGGATAGCGCAAGTTAAGACACAGCTCAGCTGCCGCTACATAGCTATTAAAAACTGGCGGCGGCACATAGCCCGTAACCATAACAGCATCGGTGAGACCCAGCTGCTTGATGATCGAGTCAAGATCATAATGGGGCGAAACCGAGCCGACCAGCAGATACTGAGCCTGCGGGAAGACTGTACGTAATTGGCGAAAGGCTTGCAAGGCCGGCTCAACCCGTTTATATGGGTTGATATGGCCGAACGAAGCCCATATAGGTCCAGAACCAAGGCCCAACATGGTCCGCGCTGCTATGGGCTCGATCACCGGTGGCAGCGGCACGCCCATCGGTACCAGCGCTACTGGAAGCTCTGGTCGTACCACGCGTGCCCGTTCCACTAGAAAGTGGCTATGGCCGATCAGCCCCAGTGCCCGGTTGAGGACATCTTCATTGAGCGGCATCCCAAAGACCGCATCGGTGAGCTGACCGCGCAGCATCCGCTCGGCAGCACGCCGGCCGGCAGCACCATAGCGCCCGTGGAGTTCGGCCTTGTACCCGTCGAGATCGTGCTGTACCGCCCGGTAGCCGAGCTTGAAGTGATGCAACACCCAGTCATGGAGCACGACGACCCCCGGCACTCGTCCCAGCATCGCATAGATTGCGCTATGGACCGGGCTGTTGCCCATGTGGTAGATCACAGCGGCATATGGTTGCCGGGCATGGCGCGCCGGCAACATATCAAGCGGGAGCACAGGTAGCGCCCGCCGAAGATTGGCATTGCTTGGTGTCATGCCACGATCAACGAACAGGTCGATCTCGACGTACTGTCCCAGGTAGGGCAGCAACTCTTCACTATAATCGGAAATACCCGAGGCCACCGGATTAAGCGGTGAGCAGTAGGCAATGCGGTACATAGGCCGACCTATGAGCGCTCTGTGTGCGGCACTAGTGGGTGAGCCGTTCGACCATCACCCGGTGAGCGGTGAGTTCGAGCGTGTCGTCAAGCGAGGGGAGGCTGAGCCTGTTCTGGCTATGATGTTGCAGGGCCAGTGCCAGCAGGTGATCGGCAAAATGGGGGTTTTTCGGCAAAAGTGAGCCGTGCATATAACAGCCAAAGACGTTGCGGTAGACCGCGCCCTCGGTGCCATCTTCGCCGTTGTTGCCAAAGCCACGCACGACACGGCCTAATGGCCGTACGCCATGACCAAGATAGGTACGACCACTATGATTTTCGAAGCCAACCAATTCATGCGGCGCGCTTGCTTCCAAGTGGCCATCGTTGTTCCAGCGGACGACCACGTTGCCAATCAGACGCTTATCGCCGCCGACCGTATGTACGTCCAACAACCCGATTCCGGGGAGCTGTTCATTGGTATACGTCAGAAAATAGTGACCTAGCAGTTGATAGCCACCGCAAATCGCCAGCAGTACGAGCCCATCCTCGGCCGCCTCCCGTATGCCGGCCGCCTGGCGCTCGACAAAATCCTCGGCAATCAGGGCCTGTCCACTATCCTGGCCACCGCCGAAAAAAGCAAGATCGAATGACGTCCAATCTACGCTTTGCCGCGGCTGTACCGCAACGACCTCGGCAGCAATGCCACGCCAGCGACAACGTTGCTGGAGGGTCAAGATATTGCCACGGTCACCATAGATATTCATCTGATCGGGATACAGATGGGCAATGCGGATAGTCGTCATTGTATCACTCCGTAACCAGCGGCAGGGCAACACTAAAGGTACTCCCTTTGTCCTCTTCACTCCGCAGCCACATATGACCACCGTGCAACTGGACGATTTCGCGAGCGATAAACAGGCCCAACCCCATGCCATTGGCCTTGCTCTTGGCATTATCGGCGCGAAAAAAGCGTTCAAACAGCCGCTCTTGGATGGTCGGGCTAATGCCAATCCCCTGGTCGGTTACATCAATACAAGCCCACAGACCCGGCTCAAGCTTGATTGGCGCCTCCTCCGGCGTGGTACGTTCGACCCTAATCTCGACCGTCGTACCCGCCGCACTATATTTGATCGCGTTGCCGATCAAATTGCCCAATACCTGGCCGATGCGGAACTCGTCCACATTTGCCAGCATGGGAGCGTCACGAACGGTCAGCATAAGTTCATGATCGAGTGTGGTCGCCTGCAGCTCACCAGCTACACGCTCAACCAAGCCCGCCAGATCTAAAACCTGAGCTTCGATCGAAAAGCGGTTAATGCCGATGTTAGAAACGTCACGTAATTGGTCCAGCAACAAGCTCATACGCACTACTTGCTGGTCGATCACTTCGAGGCCTTTGACCGCCGGCTGTAAATTGGCATCCTTACGGGCACGACGCTGAAGCAAGCTGGCATAGCCTTTGATCGAGGCCAATGGATTTTTGAGCTCATGCGACACGATCGAGATGAACTCATCTTTCTCCTGGTTCGCGGCCTCAAGCTGTTCTCGACTTTGGACACTTTGCGCGAACAGCCGCGCGTTTTGCACGGCCGAGGCCGCAGCACTACCGATCGTTTGCAGAAATTGAATATCATCGTGATTAAAGGTGCGGCTGGTATGCGCACCGAGCTGGAGCACGCCGAGTGCCTCATCGCGCTGCATGAGCGGCAGCATAATCAGGCTCACAATCTCCTTGGCATACAGATCATCCGACCCATATAACGTTGCTGAAGCACCGAAGATTGGCTTGCACGTTTGTATTACCTGGACCATAAAGCGCCCCGTTTCGGGAGTGATCCGTTGGCGAGCGGCGAGTAAGGCGTCTGAGTAGCCGATCTGCGTTAACGATACAAGGTCAGCCCCCTCACAGAGCCAGATGCCACCGGCATCCATCTTGCTCGCACGCAACGCCCCGTGGATGACGCGTTCGCCAACTTCCGCTAGGTCAAGGGTACTACTGCTGGCCTGGACTACATCCAGCAGCGCTTGCAAGCGCATATTCACCATATGGAGCTCATCTTGGGCTTGCTTTGATCGTAGCAGGCTGCGCACCCGCGCCAGGAGCTCACTGTTATTAATGGGCTGGGTCAAATACTCGTCGGCCCCGAGGTTTAAGCCCTGAATCTTGAGCCGCTGGTCAGGAGCGTTGGCCGTAAGGAGCACCACCGGTAATGCACGGGTCAGGAAATTATCGCGCAAGCGGCGGACCACCTCGAAGCCATCCATCCCCGGCATCATCACGTCTAGCAACATCAAGTCTGGTGTGCCACTACGCGCCAGTTCAAGCGCATGTTCGCCGGTTGACGCCTGGATGACCGCGTATCCTTGACCTTTGAGCAGCCGTTCCAGAACATACAAATTATCAGGCTGGTCATCAACGATCAGGATGGTTGTCACTACTTGCTCCTTCCAGGTATTGCGCGATGATCTGGAGCAACTCACGCGGATTAATCGGCTTGGCGATATAATCCGTGCAGCCAGCCTGTAGAGCTCGCTCGCGGTCACCCGGCATGCTGCTCGCCGTGACTGCAATGACGGTTAAGTAGGCAAAGCGGACTTGACGGCGCAGGGCTTCGACCGTCGCATAGCCGTTCAACCCGGGCATTTGCATATCCATCAGCACCAATACCGGATCGGTCGCTTCGATCTGCTCCAATGCTTCTTGGCCGTTGATCGCTTGTATAACTGTGTAACCTTTGCGAGTTAGCAGATGATCAAGCACATACATATTGTCGGGATTGTCTTCCACTACCAGGATCGGTTTACTCATCTGGCACCTCGACAGATCGTGCAAGTTTGACGCGGTGATGTTCTAGGCGTACATGGACTTCACGCAGTAATTCATTCCGCTCGCTCGGCCCTTTTTCAATAATTGCTGCGATCCGGCTGTTCAAACGTCGCCGATCCTCGGGCGTAATCTCTTTGGCAGTAATGATCAACACCGGCACCGCGTGTAATGTCTCACGATGTTTGATTTCTTCCAGCACCGTAAATCCATCCATGCCCGGCATCATCAAGTCCAGCGTAATCAGGTCAGGAGTATGATCCTGGAGCCATTGGAGCGCATCAATCCCGTTCGGACAGGTAACAACCGTCATCCCAGCATCGCGGAGCGTTGTACTGATGACGCGTTGCTGAATTGGGTCATCATCCACCACCAATACGGACTGCAACGGATGGCCATTACGCAAACGCTCCAAACGTTGCAACAGGTCGTTGCGTGAGACAGGCTTTACTAAATAATCAGAGGCACCTAGGCTATAGCCGAGCTGGCGATTATCGAGCATCGACAGCATAATGATCGGAATATCGGCGGTCAGGGGATCACCTTTCAAGGTTTGGATGACATCCCAGCCATCCCGTCCGGGTAGCATCACATCCAACGTCATTGCAAACGGATGCAGCTGGCGCGCCTTATTGATCGCCTCATCACCCGTATGCGCCACTTCGATGCCGTAACCGTCATCCCGCAGATATTTCTCCAGGATGTAGATCACTTCAGGATCATCGTCAACGATCAGTACGACCGGTTTGCCGTGCTCTCGCAAGCGCATAGCCGTTCGCGATTCAGGGTTTACCGTCTGCGACACGTCTTCGACCGCGATGACCTGTGGGCCTTTTGCAAGTTGCACCGGTATACTGAAGATAAAGTTTGAGCCATTATTCAGCACACTGCGGACCACGATTTCGCCACCGAGCAGCCCGACGAGCCGGCGCACAATTGTCAAGCCTAGCCCCGTACCTTCATAGCGCCGTGATAGCGAGCCATCAACTTGCTCAAATTCTTCCCAGATAGATGGCAAGTTCTCGGGCGCGATCCCGATCCCAGTATCACTAACCTCAAAGGTAATCCACTGCGGGGAATGACGTGTTTGCTGCCCACCACCGATCTCGCGTCCAGAACGTGCAGCGATGGTGATAGTCCCCTGTTCGGTAAACTTAACCGCGTTACTGAGTAAGTTCAATAATACTTGCTTGAGCTTATTCTCATCGGTCATGAGGCGTGGTAGTTCAGGCGCAACATCAAGGACGAGTTGCAGCCCTTTCCCACTGACCAGCGGCCACACCACCGTACGCACGTTTTCTAGCAAATCCTGCGGGGTGAAGGTCGAGGGCAGCAGATCGAGCTTACCTGCCTCGATCTTGCTAAGGTCAAGAATGTCGTTGATCAAGCGCAACAGATTTTGTCCATTACGCTCAATAATCTCGATCTGCTTGCGCTGTTCCCCATTAAGTGTGCCGTCCAGTTCATCGCCCATGATTTGTGACAACGCGAGGATCGAATTCAGCGGCGTGCGGAGCTCGTGTGACATATTGGCCACGAACTCCGACTTCAGGCGCGTGGCGCGTTCGACCTCGCGGTTCTTTTCTTCGAGCTCCAGCGCCCGTGCTGCCACGAGATCGCGCTCGTCGCTCAACTCTTCCAGCAAGCGTGCATTGTCAATCGCTACCGAGCCATAGGCCGCCAACGATGTCGCCAGATCGATCATTTCGTCGCTGATCGCTTGTGGTCGCCGGTAAGCCACGATCAAGGCACCAACTGGCTGGTCCTTGTGGAAGAGGGGCACGCCAAAGCATTCTTGCATCTCTTCGGCGGCATGCACGGCAAACTCTGCCCGCAGTTCCGGCGTAGTCAGCGGGCCCTGAATGATCGGGCCCTTTTGAGCAATCACCCGTCCTGCCGTGCCTTGGCCAGGCGGAAATATGGTGGTCATCGCCGCCGACGTCCGCGTCCCGTCCGTCGCCACCCACTTCGTAGCTCCATCCCGATCAACCTGGGTTGCCACAGCGGTGTAGTCAGCCTGGATTAAGTGACGCGCTTCGCGGCAGATCAACTGGAGCAAGGGCTGAAGATCGCGCTGATTAGCTAGCTCGCGTCCCATCTCTTGCAGGGTTTCGTTTTCTTCCAGCCGCCGCGCGATCTCGGCATTGCTTTGCCGCAACTCCTCGCGTTGCTCCGCCAGATCCTCAAACGAGCGCACATTACTGATCGCGGTCGCCAGCTGCGAGGTTGCTAGGCGTAATTGGTGTGTTTCTTCTTCACCGATTGTGCCGACACTCGCGACGGTCAAGGCGCCCAATAATTGGTTGCCAAAACGCAGCGGGAGACTAACGACGTTGCGCGCGGGTGCCACACCAATACCTACATTAATCTGATAAGGCGTATCGGCGGGCAGGTCATTCGTGGCGACCAAACGGTTTTGTTGAATTGCGACCCCGGGAAGTCCTTCACCTAAGCGCAGGCCGGGCAGTCCATCCGCATTAAAGCCCATCGTCATGGCAGGACGCAACACGCCCTGCTCAAGCATATAGATCGCCCCGGCTTGGCCACCAACCGTTTCTAAGATGGTCGGTAATGCTGCCTGGAGCAACGGTTGCAGCTCGGTCGGCCCATTGAGCGTCGTCACAACACGGTTATACGCTTGAACGCGATCCTGTCGGACCTGGAGAAAGGCCGCCAATTGTCCCAAGCGTTGTACCAGCGACTGGCAATAGGCGACCGTACCCACCACCATGACCGTGACAAGGGTGAGCAGGATCAGCACCCAAGGATAGATGGTGTTGTAACTCTGGTTTACAGTGTCGAGCTGCGCTCTGACATAGTCATCGACCGCTTGTTGCCGGGTGCGGAGTGCATCAAAGAGCGCTTTACCGGTCGCGACCGCTTCCTGATTGCTATCCGGAGTAGCACCGGACTGGCGACGGAGGTCTAGCGTCTTCGCTGCCGCATTCTCCCAGGTCGTAGCAGATTCAACGAAGGCACTGATCTGTCCTGGTCCATCCGGCCCAATTGTGCTGGCTTGGCTGCGGAGTTGGTTAAACAAAGCCGGCAACTGGCCTTGTGCGCGGCGGTACGGATCGAGAAAGGAATCTTGGCCCGTCAGCAAGAAGCCGCGCTGTCCCGTTTCCATATCACGGAGCAACTCGCCTGCCAGGGAAACCTGGCGCTGGTATTGCACCAGGGCCAGCATTTTGGAGCGGTTGGCAACGCGCAGACGATCAAGCACAAACAGTCCACCTAGCAACGCTACGACGACAACCGCCGCGACGGCCAAGTAGCGGGTGGTGCGCCGCGTATGCTCAGGCGTCCATTTTAAAACATCAGGGAGGGTGCGAGCCATAATCCTCATACCTACACTGCGCCAGTATGCACAATGTAATCAACATCGAACCGATCGGGCAAACTACTTAATTATAGCACAGGGCGTTCTTCAGGCGGTCCATTGCACCGGAGCAAGCTTTACGTCGCTTATGTCCACTCCAGATCGCAGTTCGGCGATGGTTGTACCAGTGCGGGGATGGACCAGCGTTGGAGCCAGATCGGCCAGAGGTACCAACACAAAAGCGCGCTCATGGAGCAGTGGATGGGGCACCGTAAGCGTAGGACTATCGAGTAACCGATCGTCATAGAATAAAAGATCAAGATCGATGGCACGCGGACCCCAGGGCCTAGATGCCACACGCCCAAGCCGTTGCTCGATCTGTTTAAGCAGTCGGAGCAAGCTAGCCGGGTCAAGCTTGGTCATGCCCTGGCACACAGCATTTAGAAACTGCGGCTGCTCCTTAACACCCCAGGGCGCAGTTTCATAGATGGGTGAGCAGCGGATATGATCGAGTGTCTGACCAAGTGCTTCACGCGCCCGGCTTAGTTGGAGCAAGCGATCGCCAAGATTCGAGCCGAGTCCCAGCGTTACCGTGGCCACTATGAATAAACCTTGCTGACGTTTGACACGTTATACCCTCCGAGCTACTCTACGACGTTGTTCATATATTTGGAGATGACTGTCATGACTACTGCCCCTGCGCCCATAGATACCTCTCACTACTTTACCACCGACCCGCATGCGGAGGCGCGTAGTCTTTCGGACACTGCGCTGGGTTTAACCGGCTCGGAGATATTAAAGATCGCGAGCGAGATTCGAGCACTGGTCGCGGCCGGACAGGACGTATGCAACTTAACGGTGGGCGACTTCAATCCACAACAATTCCCTATTCCCGTGAAACTGCGCGATGCGACTATTCAAGCTTTGCAAGCTGGTCAAACGAACTATCCGCCTGCGGATGGGATGCCGGAGCTACGCCGTGCTGTCGTCGCAATGTACGAGCGGATGCTGGGACTGCACTATCCCATCGAATGCGTCACAATTGTTAGTGGCGCGCGCCCAGCACTCTATGCAACATATGCCGCGCTGTTAAATCCCGGCGAAACTGTTGTGTATCCGGTGCCGTCGTGGAACAACAATCATTACACCCACCTCACGGGCGCGCATGCCATCGAAGTCTCGACCCATCCCGAGGATGGCTTCTTGCCGACAGCAGCTCAACTCGCGCCTCACATGGAGCAGGCTCGCTTGATCGCACTCAACACGCCCCTCAACCCAACCGGCACGGTGATCGGTCGCGAGGAGCTAGAACGTATTTGTGATCTGATCCTTGCCGAAAACCGCCGGCGCGACGTAGCGGGCGAGCGTAGCCTATTTTTGCTGTACGACCATATCTACTGGATGCTGACCTTTGGTACGGCGCGCCACTACACGCCGCCGGAGATCAACCCGGCCATGGCAGCCTATACAATTTTTGTGGACGGTATCTCCAAAGCCTTCGCCGCCACCGGTGTGCGCGTCGGCTGGGCCGTTGCACCACCACATATTGCGGCGCGCATGCGCGATCTGGTTGGTCACCTCGGTGCTTGGGCACCACGGGCTGAACAACTTGGTAGCGCTCAACTCCTTGATGATCCCGCCGCGATCCAGGCGTATCACCAGACCATGCTGCCGGGAGTGCAGCAACGCCTTGACACGCTGTACAACGGCATCATGGCCATGCAAGATGCCGGCTTGCCGGTTGACGCTATCCCGCCGCAAGGGGCGATCTATTTGTCGGCACGCTTCGAACTGATTGGCAAAACGCTCAACGGTGTGACCTTACGCTCCAACGAAGACATTCGCCGCTATCTGCTGGAGCGAGCCGGTTTCGCCGTGGTCCCCTTCGGCGCGTTTGGCCTCAAAGATGAAAGTGGCTGGATGCGGTTGTCGGTTGGCGCTGCCTCACCACAACAGATCGAGGCCGCGCTGCCACGCGTGCGCCGTGCACTTGAGGGGAGCTAAGAGTTCACTTGGGAAGCAGGAGGACGCGGCAGGTCTGCTTGGTGTTCTCTTGCTATCGGGATCAAACCAGTTCAATACTTAACGCAACGGCCTCGCCACCCCCCAAGCAGAGTGAGGCCAGCCCACGTCTTCCGCCTTGTTCTCGTAAGGCATGGATCAAGGTGACAAGCACGCGTGTGCCCGAGGCCCCGATTGGATGGCCTAATGCGATTGCACCACCGTTGACATTCAGCCGGTCCCAATCGAGGCGCAGGCTGTGTCCGTTCGCCAGCACCTGGGCCGCGAACGCCTCGTTGATCTCGAACAGATCATAGTCATCAAGGGTGGTTTCGGTCTTGGCCAACAAACGCTGGACCGCAAAGGTGGGTGCGGTAAACAACTCCAACGGCTTAACAGCAGCCTGTGCGTAACCTATGATTCTAGCCAGCGGCGCCATGCCAAGCTCACGTGCCTTCGCCATACTCATTATGACCACTGCAGCCGCCCCGTCGGTGAGGCCCGGCGCGTTGCCCGCCGTTACCGTTCCACCTTCCGGCTTAAAGGCCAAACGCAAGCCCGCGAGCTGTTCAGGATTAGTGTCTGCCCTGATGGCCTCGTCGGCCGTAAACAGCGTCGCCTGGCTTTTTTTGCCCGGCAACTCGACCGGCACAATCTCCGCCGCGAAGGACCCGCGCTTCTGTGCTGCCAACGCCTTCTGATGCGAACGCGCAGCCCAGGCATCCTGTGCCTCGCGGCTCACGCCGTATTCCTTGGCGATCCACTCCGCTGATAGGCCCATATGCTGGCATTCCGTCGCACACCACAGCCCATCATGCACCACCGCGTCGATCATCTCGGCGTTCCCGAGCCGGTACCCAAAACGTGCCTGTTGCAGCAGGTAGGGTGCGGCACTCATATTCTCCATACCGCCCGCCACCACCACCTCGGCATCGCCTGCTCGGATCATGCCCGCTGCCAGCATGACTGCCTTCAGCCCCGAGCCACACACTTTATTAATCGTCAGAGCACCGACTGTTGGCGGTAGGCCGGCCTTGAGTGCCGCCTGACGCGCAGGAGCCTGGCCGAGCCCCGCGCTAATCACATTGCCGATGATCGTCTCGTCGATCAGCGCGATCTCGATTCCGGCGCGCTCGACCGCCGCCCGGATAGCGAAGCCACCCAACTCAGGTGCAGTAAAGCCGGCCAGTGATCCACCGAACTTTCCAATCGGCGTGCGCGCGGTTGAAACAATAACCACATCTCGTTCGTCTAGCTGTGCCATATACCTATAACTCCAAACCAATCACTACTCATGAGCGACGATGCTTACTGGTAAACAGCAGCGTGCACAGCATTGTGCATGGCAGGAGTGTAGCACAACGCTTTACGGGGCTTAAGGCAAAGGCGGCAAGCCAACCTGTGCAAGGATGGTGCGTAGCTTCGGCTCTGTGACCGCACCGATCACGACCGTTCGTATCGTCCCGTCGCCGTCCATGACATATGTCATGGGCAGGTTGCCAACGCGGTAGCTTTCGTTCACGTCACCACCGGTATCAAGCAGAAGCGGATAATGCGCATCATTCTGCTGTGCAAAGGCCGCCACTGCTGCGCGCTCGTCCCGCAGATCGACCCCCACGACCTGGACCGCTTGGCTGGCGCGTTGGAGCAGTGGCATCTCTTGCTTGCAACTGGTACACCAGGTCGCGAAGAAGTTGAGGATAACGGGCTTGCCATGCAGCTGATCAAGCGATACTGTCGCGCCACTCGTTGTCGCCAGCTTAAAGTTCGGGGCCCGCCGGCCGACTTCTGGGCTCGCAATGACCTTATCCGGCCAGGGCTGCGGGCCGAGCAGCAACGGTTTGGTTACACTACAGCCCGCGAGCAGCACGAGCAGCACGAGCAGCATACGTGTCATTGCTTTGGCGGTAGAACGACGACCGTGACGGAGTTGGCAGGGTTAATCGTACAAACAAAGGGGAAACGTCCGGGAGTCTGAAATTGTTGGCGGTAGGTCATACCACCATCAATTTTGAAGGGACCGACGCGGCCTGGCGCGCTATCGGCATTATGGATCCGGAGGGTATCACTCAGGCCGATGGTGAGCGTGATGACCGGCGACAAGGCAATAACCTGATCCTGGATCGGTCGAAAGCGTTGGCTGGAACCTGCCGGAATAGTATAAGCAAGAGCATGATCGGCATCCCGACGATCCTTGATTGCTTGGTTATGCTGGGTAAGCCACGAGCCATACGCTAAAGCACCGCCGACCGGCAGCCCAACCGCAAGGAAGAGACCCAAGCAGACTTTGAGAACAGCATTACGTTCCATAGTTCACCGTTCGCTGTTGCATGACCCTACCGATTATGCAATAGGTAGGCGACATCATCGACCATCGATTTGACTGGGAAGCCGGTAGGATACGCCAGCCGCAGTTGACCACTGCGGTCGATCACATACACAATCGAGGTATGCCCAACCGCATAGCTGGTACCAGCTGTATTCGCACCCGCCGTTGCTGTTGCATCCATCGCCATGCTCGTCGGCATCTTACCACCCGGCAGCGACGAGTCGGCCTGGATGTTATAGTCACGCTTGAGCGCATCCAGGGTGGGAGAGGGCGGTGTCAAACCAATGAAAGACGGATCAAAATTTGCGAGGTAGCGGCCCAGAACGGGCGGCGTGTCGCGCGCCGGATCGACCGTGACCATGACCACGCGCAGGTGATCAGCATCCTTGCCCAGTTGCTGCCTCACACCTTTTAGATCACTCAATGTTATGGGGCACAGGTCTAGACAATTCGTATAGCCGAAATACAACATCACCACGTTGCCACCCTGCGCGCTGAGGCGGAAAGGCTGACCATGCTGGTCTGGAAGTGATATGCCAGGTGCATGTTTCGATGGTGACAGCTCTCCTCCTTTAAAGGTATAGCCTGCACCTTGCCGGCAGCCCATCAGGAAGACGGCTGTCAGGCCTAAGAGCACCATTAATCTGCGCATTGCTGACCTCATGTAGACCTAAGCTTTGGTACTACCTGGTATTGTACCAAATTGCACAAGCAACACCATATGTAGCACAAACGAGCGAATATAGGCTTGAAATGACTAGATGAGCGCAGTGTTGTGGGGTATAATACCCTTGTACATCTTCTTAGCATGCTTATAGGTGAGGTCTAGCTCCATGCCACCATTTAAAGTACATGCCCCATACGAGCCGACCGGCGATCAACCTAAAGCGATTGCGGATCTGATTCATGGGGCCCAAAATGGCCTTCGCATGCAGACGTTGTTGGGCGCGACGGCAACCGGCAAAACGTTTGTGGCCGCCAAAGTGGTAGAGCAACTGCAACGCCCCACGCTGGTGATGGCACATAACAAGACACTGGCCGCACAGCTTTACGCTGAGTTCAAAGAGTTCTTTCCCGATAATGCCGTGGCTTACTTCGTGTCGTACTACGACCAGTACACACCCGAAGCCTATGTTCCTTCCAAAGATCTGTATATCGAAAAAGAAGCTTCGATCAACGAAGAAATCGACCGGCTGCGGCATGAGGCAACGCAGGCCTTATTATCGCGCTCCGATGTCCTGATCGTCGCCTCGGTCTCGGCCATTTATGGCTTAGGCTCCCCGCAAGATTATGGGATGGTCCGTTTGTCACTCCGCACTGGCGAGGTCCGCCATCGCGACAAGCTGCTGCGCCAACTGATCGACCTCCAATTCGAGCGCAATGACATTGACTTTCATCGCGGCACCTTTCGAGTACGAGGTGACACGCTCGAAGTCTTTCCGGCCAATGCCGAAACCGCTTATCGGATCGAGTTCTGGGGCGACGAAATCGAGCGCATGGTCGAGGTTGACCCGCTAACGGGCGAACTATTGGTCACGAAGCATGCCCTGGATATCTTCCCGGCCAAGCACTTTATTACAACCGGGGAAAAGATGCAGTTGGCGATCCAAGATATTCAGGCCGAGCTGACCGGCCGAGTCGCTGAGCTAGAAGCCGAGGGCAAACTGCTTGAAGTCCAACGGCTTAAGCAACGTACCATGTACGACCTTGAAATGATGGCAGAGATGGGCTACTGTTCGGGGATCGAGAACTACTCGCGACACATGGATCGCCGGCTCGCAGGGCAGACACCTTGGACCTTGCTCGATTACTTTCCGGATGACTTCCTGTTGTTTGTCGATGAGTCACATATTTCGGTGCCACAGATTGGCGGCATGTACAAGGGCGACCGCGCTCGCAAGAACACGCTGGTCGATTATGGCTTCCGTCTGCCATCAGCCCTGGATAACCGGCCCTTACACTTCGAGGAATGGGAAAAGCATATTCACCAGGTGATCTTCGTCTCGGCCACACCTAGCCACTATGAATATGAGCACTCCGAGCAGGTCGTTGAGCAGATTATTCGGCCAACCGGTCTAGTCGATCCGGTCATCCATGTGCGTCGCTCGGCTGGCCAGATCGATGATCTTTTAGGTGAGATCAACCAGCGCGTGAGCCGGGGCGAACGTGCGCTCGTGACAACGTTGACCAAGCGCATGGCAGAGGATTTGGCCGACTATCTGAAAGAAATGGGCGTCCGAACTCAATATCTACACGCCGATGTCGAAACGCTGGAGCGCACCGAGATCCTGCGAGACCTACGGCTAGGTGTGTATGATGTGGTCGTTGGCATTAATCTGTTGCGCGAGGGACTAGATTTGCCCGAGGTATCGCTGGTTGCGATCCTCGAAGCCGACAAAGAAGGGTACCTCCGTTCTACCTCGGCACTTATCCAGACCATTGGGCGCGCTGCGCGCCACATTGACGGCACTGTTATTATGTATGCGGACACGGTAACGGCTTCCATGGACCGCGCGATCAAGGAAACACAACGACGCCGTGACATACAGATTGCTTATAATCGACAGCATGGCATTGAGCCGCGTGGTATTGTTAAGCAAGTCCGCGACCTGACGTATCAGATCAAAAAGGTAGCCGAGACACCCACCCCCTACGTTGTCGGCGCAAATGGCAATGTGGCCATGCCGAAAGACGATTTGCTGCGCATGATCAAAGAGGTTGAGAAGCAGATGAAAACGGCTGCTGCCAACCTTGAGTTCGAGAAAGCAGCATTGCTACGCGACCAAGTGCTCGAATTACGGCGAACTCTTGCTCTCGAAGATACTGAGGCTTTACTCGAAAGCGTCCGGCCCCGGAGCGAGGCGCAGGCCAAAGCCACCAAAGCGAGCAACGTCGCAGATGCGATCTATGCCATCAAGCCACCGGCAAAAGCGCCGCGAGCGGCTGCGAAGGGCAAGCGAAGATAATACACCATTATGAGGGCCGCGTTATTGCTCCTGCGCCACGCATTGGTGACTATGCACTAGCGATAAGTGGTACGTGGTATGGCAGTTCAGGTCTGGATCGGCGAAAAACCGGAAAATCCCAACGAAAGAAAGGCCATCATTGCCCTTGCCAGCGGTTTAGAGCGACTGGAGGGGCTATATGTCATGCTGGCCAATTTCAGCGTCGGCGGCAGGACCATTGATCTGGTTATTCTGAAACACGATGCGATTTTTATCCTTGAACTCAAGCACTGTGATGGCAAAGTCTACGGCTCGGTCAACGGGCCTTGGGCTGTGGTCAGCAAGGCGGGCTCGACCAAGCAGTTGAACCCCGGTCGCAAGAATCCGTATAATCAGGTCATCTCATACTTTTACAGCTTCACAAACTTTTTGATCGATCACAGGGCCGAAATTGTGTCGGCACAGAAAGCCGGTGACATTGACTTTCGTTTAGCGAAACGTGTGATCGTGACGATACCGACACTTGAGCCGGGATCGGAGGTTGAGCTTGATTGGAAGGTGCAAGTCAAGGGCCTTGATGAGCTACCAACCTATTTGGTGATCGAGCGCTGTAATGGCTTGGAGTTATCAGATGCGGCACTTGAGCGTATTCCTAAGATGCTCCATTGCACGCCTTGGCAAGAACTGCATGACCTCCTTGCTGGAGTGATGCCGGCGTGGGAGGCGACACCAACGGATGTCATACTGCCCCCACCGGCTCCCGTGCCCGTCGAAATATCCGAACCGGCCCCGCAGTCGGCCCCCGTGCACTTCCGCTCGTGGCGACCACGGCCTTGGATGGCGGGCGGCGGCGTTTTAACAGTGTTCGTCGGCCTAACCCTGTTTCTGGCGCTCAAGCTCCAGCCATTTCGGCCTAGCGACTCTAATGGGACGCTGCCGCCAGCTGTGACCACGACAGCTGTACCACCACCTGTCATCCCGCCGGGCGGTCTCGCCCAAGATATAAGCAACGGCGTTGCCTCCGTACATCAGGCCATACGTCGCAGCTGGGAACGCGAGCAGCAAACGTGGATTCCAGACACCGATACTGCCGACTCGAAAGCCGATGTCGTGGTCTGGCTGGAAACGGTCGATTACAACAACGACAAGATCACGCTGAACTGGACCATTGAGAACCGGCGTACTTTGATGCTGCACGTCCCCTTGACCGCAGTCAACATTGCAATTTCGGATGCGATGGTGCAATACAAGATCGACGAGCGGTTGTCTCAGCCCTTCGCGAATCTGTATGTACAGCCAGGCGAGCGTGCCAAGGTGACGATGGTCGTGCCCCAAGGTGTGCGGCCTTCAGCGATCAGCCTAAGAATCTCGTTGCTTCACGAGCCGTTTGGCCGGGCGACCTGGCTCGTGAATGCGCCCAACGCGCCGCGCTGATCTGCTGAAGGTTAGAAGAAGAGTTTGACGAAGCTCAGCGCGCCCTGCTTCCAGGGGACGCGATGCGAGATACCGCCTTGCCCTGCGAAATGATCCCGATTCTCAATATACCATTTGAAGTTGCGGAGTAGCGCATCTCGGTTCGAGTAGCGCGGCATATAACCGAGGCGGCGCTCTGCCTTTTCGATCGAGACAAACGAGTCTTTGCTTGCGGTCTCATACACCCACTTATACAAGGGTGAGATACCCAGCCGCTCAAGCAGTCGTAGACCGAGAATCGCCGGTGCGGCCGGAAAGCCTTTGATCTTGCGCCCATACCCCGCATAATCCAACACCACCTGATAATCCTCGCGCATCGTCAAGAATTCTTTGGCACCGATATTAAATGTGTCATTCACGATTGCCATTGGCAACACCAGGCAGCGGTAGATGGCGTCACATAAATCTTCAACATCGAGTAATTGATAGCGATTCCGGCCATTGCCGATCATAGGGAAGTGGCGTCCATCTAAAGCCCAATCGTACAAGAGCGCAAACACCCCCAGTCGTTCAGGACCAACAAACGATTTGGGGCGGATAATTGGTACAATCAGACCCTTGGTCCGAAAATCAAGGCACAGCTGCTCGGCCATAATCTTGGCCTTACCGTATGGTCCCACGCCATCTACGCGATCGGTCTCATACAACGGATGATGATCAGGAATCCCATACACCGCCGTCGATGAAATATGAATGACCCGCTGCACGCCTTGGTGCTGCGACACACTCAGTACATTGCGGGTCCCATCTACATCGGTGGTATAAATATCCTCTTCGGAGTACAGTGGTAGGGCTGCGGCGGTATGGACCACCATGTCAACCCCTTGCAGTGCCCGTTCCAACTCCCCTACATCGCGAATATCGCATGTAATCGCTGTGACCTTATCCTGCATATCCGAATATGTAAAAGGAGCAATGTCGATCGACACGACCTGATGCTGTTTGGCATGCAGGTAACGGGCTACATTAATGCCCAGAAAACCGGCTCCGCCGGTGATTGCAACTTTCATCTATAGCCTCATGTGCTAGCGCAAAAATGACTCAAGCTCGAAATTATACACGCCGTGCCGACTACCTCATTTCATGCTATACTTTTTGAGAATGATTCTCATATTACGCGAGTCAGGCTAGGGAGCTAAAGGTAATGGCAGAAACTGAACCCGAGTTCCATATCACCGAGGCACAACGTGATTCTCAGAACGAGCACCGCATTCTTCTACAGTTCATCCAGCCAGCGTTAGTCGGTTTGATGGATGGCTCGGTATCGACGCTTGCGCCGATCTTTGCTGCCGCTTATACCACTGGCAAGCCGCACTCCGCCTTTATCATCGGCTCGGCAGCCGCAGTCGGTGCGGGCATCAGCATGGGCTTTGCCGAAGGATTATCCGACGATGGCTCCCTCACGGGGCGCGGGAATCCGATTGTGCGCGGCGCGATCACCGGCTTTGCCACATTCGTCGGCGGCATTTTACATACACTACCCTTTTTGTTGCCAGATCTACACACATCATTGATCGCAGCTTATATCGTCGTTGCCATCGAACTCATCGTCATTGCTTTGATTCGTTTTCGCTATTTCAAAACACCACTCAGCCGGTCACTGATTCAAGTTGTGGTGGGGGGGGCGCTCGTCTTTTTGGCCGGTTATTACATCGGTCACGACTAGCACATTGCTCGGGCAGAAGGCCGCGCCGGCAGTTACGAGGCAGGAATACTGTTACGCTTGATTACAACCAATGTCACATCGTCAAAGGCCGGTAGATTGCCAGTATGCACCAAGAGATCGTCCAGAATTGCCTCTACGATATCATGAGCAGTTACAGCACGGTGTTGTTGAATAAGCGTGGTCAAACGGGCCACACTGTATTCGACCTCGGTGCTGTTGATGGCCTCGGTTACACCATCGGTATAGCAAACCAACACATCGCCGGGCTCCAGAGTGGTGGTTGCTTCATGGAACTGCGGGTGCTCAATAACCCCGAGCGCGATGTCCGCCGTAGCGAGTGGCGTGACCGTTCCATCGGTCTGGACCCATAGTGGTGGATTATGGCCGGCATTGGTATACACGAGTTCGCCGCTCAAGGGGTTGAGTAAGCCATAAAACAGGGTGACGAACATGCCAGATTGCGAATCGCGGGTAATCCAGCGGTTTGCTCGCTCAACTGCATAACAGGGGTCGGAGCCATCAAGGGCAGCAGCACGCATGAGTGAGCGCGACAGTGCCATAAACAAGGCTGCTGGGACGCCTTTGTCCGATACATCCGCAATCACGAAGCCCAGCCGGGGACCGGTGAGCTCCCAGAAGTCATAGAAGTCACCCCCCACCTCGCGTGCCGAGCGCCAAGCTGCAGCGATATCCCATCCCACCAGCTGTGGCGTACTGGCAGGCAGCAAATCTGTTTGAATCTCCCGAGCGACGCGGATCTCTTGAGTGAGCCGTGCCTGTTGGGCGGCCGCTTGGGCCAGTAAGATCGATTCCATCGCCCCGACGGCCTGATTCGCAATGCCCAGCGCAATGGTAATCTGGCTCTCTGACCAGTTCGGCCTGCCGGGATCTGCATCAAGTAGCAAAATGCCCAGAACTGTGGCTCGCGTCACTAAAGGTAGCGCGAGAAGCTGGCTGCCCCCGCAATAGCGAGCCACCGCCGGCAGCATTTCGGGGTCCATGGCTAGATTATCGATCTGCTGATGTACTCCAGATTTTCGTACTTCATCAAGCAACGGTGCAGCCGCGCCGGGTAGCGGATGGTTGAGCAGCGCAGCACGCGCGTCGGCTGGCCAGCCCCACACGGCAACTGGCGCAAAGGTATCATCGTCGTGGACGTAACGCCATACAGCGACTCGATCACAGCCAACTAATACGGCCGGCAAGCGTACGATCGTTGCCAATAAGCCATCCAAGTCAGACGCACGCGCAATATTTTTGGCCGTCTCTAGCAGCGCAGCCAGCGTCCAGGCTTCTTGTTGCTGTTGAGTATACGCATTGGCTGCATCAAGCGCGACTGCGAGCTGCGCAGCCAGCGTCTGCAACACGAAGCGATCATTGTCATCGAAAGCATTGAGTCGATCACTTTGCACATCCAGCACGGCTAGTAGTCGCTCGCCAACCGTAAGAGGCACCGCCAACTCGGATTGGGTGCCGGCTAAGTCTAGGATAAAGCGCGGCTCGCGGTGTACATCATTGACCAGCAACGGTTCGCGTGTGCGCGCTACAGCCCCGATCACACCTTCACCATAGTCGAGCCGTTCGTGACGACCGCGCCAGAATGGTAAATCGGTGGCGGTTGAGGCCCGAAACAGCAATTGCTGGTGCTCATCGTCCACCATGAAGAGGTGGACTGCAAAATACCCGAAGCTATCGCGTATCAGTTGCACCACTGACGGCAACAACTGGTCAAGATCTAAAAAGGTAGCGGCCTGACGCCCAACCTCACCGATCAATTGTAACTGCCTGATGCGCGTCCGGAGGGCATCATAGGCGCGCGCTTTGGCAATCGCCGAAGCAGCACCATCAGCGATCAACGACAAAAAACGTAAATCATTGGCATTAAAGTGACGCGGACGGCTCGATTGCACTGAGATCGTACCGATGACCGTGTCGCCGGCCAGCAGAGGAACATAAATACCTGAACGTGGAGGGTGTTCAGCGTGATAGCGTGGTTGCGCCGGTAGATGAGGCAACTCACGCTCGAAATCTTCTACGAGTAAGGCTCGACCGGTACGACGCATCCAGCCCATTAGCCCTTCGTTCTCGCTGAGGTTGAAGACTTCGGGGGGCAGGCGCTGACCATTCTGAATCCGAACTTTGAGTTCGTAATTCAGCTCCTCGAAAAGTGCCAGATGAAACCAAGACGTATCTAGCACTTTAGAGGCTTGTTGGTAGACTAGTTCGCACAAGGCGTCGACGTCGAGCTCGGCACGAATAATCGCACGGCTTGCTTCGTTAAGTAATGACAGCTCTTGAATACGGCGCTGTCGCAGATTCAATACACCGAGCAACGGTAGGAGGAGACTACGTAACCGCGAGGGAGCCTTTACACCCACAGCATTATGCTTGTGGAAACGAGGCAGCAGCCTCATGACGCGAGCTATATAGCGGGAAGATTTGGTCGAAGCCCGTTAGGTGAAAGACTTCAGCAACATGTGGCTGCAATGAGCACAGTCGCAGATCACCACGATCTTTTTGAATCTCCCGGTTCAGCATCAACAAAGCCCGCAGACCAGATGAGGAAAGAAAGGTAACCTGCGCCATATCAACGACGATCCAACGGCCACCGCTTGCCATAGCATGATGGACCGTATGCTGCACGTTCGGTGCTGCAGAGGCGTCGATACGACCGTTCAGGGCAATATAACGCAAGCCACTCCGTGGCAAGCGCTTGGCCATCTTCAAAACATTAACGTTCGCCTCACGCTCGAAGTTAATGTCATCCATCAGCTTGCGCATCAGGAACAATCCCAAACCACCTGTCTTGCGCTGCTCGAGAGGAGATACGAGGTCTGGCTCAGGCACACTCGAAGGATCGAAGGGCGCACCTTGATCCCGTAGGGTGACAATAAACTGACCGTCCTCCTGTGCAATACTGATCGATAACGTACCATGGAGCTCATGCTCATGATACGCATGCACAATCGCGTTGGTCGCTGCCTCGTCCACGGCTAGTTGCACTTCCCAAACCGCGTGTTCGTCAAGACCGGCTCCTCGAGCCGCATCCACTACGAAATTACTGATGGAGGCCAAGGCCTCAAGGCGGGCCGGCACTTCCAGCGTCGACTGTTGAGTCATAGGGCTTAAGTCCGGCGGTTGGCGATCACGCGCCATATAGGTGTAGAAGTAAGTGCGGCTTAGAAGCTGCCAACTGCGTCAACCATATCATCATAAATGTGGAACAGTGAGGTAAAGCCGGTTAGATCGAATACTTCTTTGATACGCGGTGGAAGGTTGACGATCCGGACATCACCGCGATCAAACTCGCTCAGTTTCCATTCGCGAGCCCGCTTCCGTGCTTCAATCAAGACACGTAAGCTGGGACTGTTAATATACTCGAGATTCGTCAGATCAAGCAGAATACGATAGCGACCTTCACCAAATAACCGATTGAATTGTGCTTGCAACTCAGCAGACTCTACGGCCTGCATTCTCCCGCTTAGGGCCAAGATGTCGACACGATTCAATCGCCGGTGCGTGATCTCCATGAGCTTCCTCCTTATGGGCGTGGTAGATCGATTATAGCATGCCGATGCACATCATTACCACTGACCAAGTGCTTCCGGCACGGCAGTAGGCGTAGCCTCATGCTCATCCAGGAACCAGGAGGCTTCCATCGCCGCCTCACAGCCGGAACCGGCAGCGGTGATCGCCTGGCGGTAGATATTATCGACAACATCGCCACAGGCAAAGACGCCCGGCACAGAAGTGCGCGTACGACCGGCACTCAAAATGTAACCAGTTGCATCCATATCGAGCTTGCCGGCAAAGATATCGGTATTTGGAATGTGACCGATATAAGGAAAAACAGCCGCTGTTGGGAGCACATCCTCCTCACCACTCTGAATATTCTTGAGGCGAATGCCTTCAACTTTACCATCGCCGATCACTTCAGTAGCGACGGTGTTCCAAATGAACTTCATTTTGGGATTGTTCAAGGCCCGTTGCTGGATAATCGGATCGGCCCGTAGCGAGTCACGCCGGTGGACAAGGTAGACCTCGCTCGCATAGCGGGTCAGAAACAAGCCTTCTTCTACGGCACTATTGCCGCCGCCGACCACCACGATACGCTTTTCTTTAAAGAAAAAGCCATCACAAACTGCACAATACGAGACACCACGGTTAGCGAGCCGGTCTTCGCCGGGGACGCCTAGCTTGCGATGTGATGCACCGGTAGCCACGATCACCGTATCAGCCGTGTACGTTTCACCACCATCAGTCGTGAGTCGGAAGGGACGCTCGCCCAAATCAACGTCCTGGATCAAGCCGTCGACAAACATGGTGCCGAAGCGCGCCGCCTGCCGGTCCATTTTATCGGCTAAATCATACCCGTTCACAGCATCAGGAAAGCCTGGGTAATTTTCGACTTCATCGGTGGTCGCAATCAACCCACCGGGCTGTAAGCCGCGGATCACCACCGGTGCTAGATTCGCCCGTGCGGCATATAACGCTGCGGTCAGACCAGCAGGGCCTGACCCAATAATAACTACTTTATGGTGCATCGATCTTCTCTCCAATGGCTTGCTGCCCTATAGCATACCGCGTGGGACTAGCGGGTGCAACCAATGTTGCATGTTATAACCACACAGGCCATTTGTAGCCCCTATAAGATTATACGTACGGCGGATCTCTTGCCCGATAGTTCCGGGCCGCCGGTTGAGCATGGTATGATTGAGCCACCCATTGCAGTAAGGAAACTGCCTATCACGAACGCCCGACCGCTACACTACCCTGACCTGATTTTCTTCTGTGAGCTCGGGCCACGCGCTTTGACGGAGCTCTTTGCGCGGCCGGAGGTCTTGCCTTGCCTGGTCAAGCACGGCTATGGTGTAGCCCTCGCAGTGTCCGATTGGAGCCCGGAGCGTGCACGAGTCGTGCGCTTGTTGAATGCCCACCACGTGCGCGTAGTAGGCTGGCTCTTGCTACCGGCAGCAGCAGGCTACTGGTTTAACCTCCAAAATTACCCGCATGCTCTGGCCGCATATGCCGAATTTCGCGTTTGGGTGCACCACTACGGACTGCAATTTGACGGGGTGGGCTTAGATATCGAGCCGTCGCTTGCCGATCCCCAATCCGTACGTCACGCACGTAGTGCGCTCTTCAGCCGATTATGGCGCTCACAGCGCCATGCACTCTTCCCTGCCGCGCATAGCGCCTACATTGACTTGGTCGCCAATATTCGCCATGATGGCTACACCGTCTATGCGTACCAGATCCCACTGATCGTTGATGATCGGCGGGCCGGCACCACGCTGCTGCAGCGTATCTTTGATGTGATCGATTTGCCGGTCGACGAAGAGGTCCTGATGTGTTATTCCAGTATCTTACCGCGCGCTCTCTTCGGCAATGATCTTAATGGTGCGTTCGTCCGCAGTTATGGTGTCCACGCCGATGGGTTGGCGATTGGCTCGACCGGCGGCGGGGTCGTGCTTGACCCGGTCACGGGCGAACAAGCACATCAGATAACATGGGCTGCATTTGTCCGTGATCTGCAGATCGCCGTACACTATACGCCCACCGTACATATCTTTTCACTCGAAGGCTGTGTCGAGCAGGATTGGTTGACACGCATAGCAGATATCGATTGGGAGGCTTCGATTGCTATACCGCTCCGTGACCGCTTTGTCGTGGGCAGCGCACGGGCTCTCGTGGCGTTTTGGCTTTGGGCCTCACATTCTGGCTGGTCGGTCCTGGGCTGGATAGGTTGGATCGTAGCCGGCTGGCTCTTTGTCGTTTATCAACGGCCACACTGGTTGCGGCGTGCAAGATGAATGGTGCTTATGATCTCTCACATCACACACGAGCTCGAACTGCTGGCAGCACGCTATGGAGATCCAGCGGGTTGTATGGGCTATTAGGATCACCCGTTGCACCGGCCTAGACGTTACGCTGTCGACACGAGGCGCACAAAGCGGCGCTTGCCGACTTGCAAGACCTGGCCCGCACCAGCCAGGATTATTTCAGCCGTTGCGACCTTTTCGCCATCCAAACGGACCGCGCCGGCATCGATTTGGCGTCGCGCATCGGTCTTGCTGGAAGCCAGGCCGGAACCGACCAGCAGATCGATCAGGCCTATCGGTCGGCTAAGAACGTACTGCGGCATTTCCATGGGCAGATTGCGCTGCTGAAAGACACGAATAAAAGCTGCTTCGCCCTCCTGGGCCGCATCCGGTCCCAAAAATTCGCTCACGATCAAGCGTGCAAGTCGCATCTTCAGGTCACGTGGGTTGCCGTCGTTGCCCAAAGCCGCCCGAACCTCGTCCACCGGCTCGTCGGTCAGAGTTTCAAAATACACCGGCATGACCGCATCGCCGATCGACATGACCTTGCCATACATTTCCGCTGGGGGCATCAGCATATCGATCGAATTACCCAGTGATTTGCCCATTTTAAGACTACCGTCTGTGCCGGGAATCAGCGGCACCAACACAATTTGTTGCGGCATCATCCCCAGCGAGGCCATTAATTCGCGCCCGGCCAGAATATTAAATTTTTGGTCCATACCGCCAAACTCGACGTCAGCGTTGATCGCTACCGAGTCATAGGCCTGGAGCATCGGATACATGAGTTCGAGCATGGTTAACGCCCCACCCGCCTCGTAGCGCTTGCGGAATGTTTCATGGGCGAGCATTTGGGCTAAGGTAAAGCGGCCCGCCAGATTAAAAGCATCTTCGAGCGTAAAGTCACCAAACCATTCGGATTGCCAGCGGACCTCGGTTCGCTCACGGTCAACGATCCGAAAGAACTGCTCCATAAAGGTTTGTGCATTCTCCTTAACCTTTGACGCATCAAGACGGGGTCGCGTCTCGTCCTTGCCGGACGGATCGCCAATCTGCGCGGTCCAGTCCCCGACGATCAAGACTACCTGATGTCCCAATTCTTGGAACTGCCGCAGCTTGCGCAAACCAACCGCATTCCCAATGGTCAATTGGCTACGGCTTGGATCGAAGCCCTGCTTCAAGCGCAAGGGCTTGCCAGCCGCTAACTTTTCGCGCAACTCACGCTCGACAATAATTTCTGCTACACCCCGCGTCAGCACCGTCTCTAGCTCCATGTACCTTCCCTTTCAACATCCTGTATATTTCTATGTCAACTCACACAGTTCAAGTAAGCGCTGCCATTGAGCCTCCGTTACCGGCATGACCGATAAGCGGGGCTGCCGTACCAAAGCTAATTGCTCAAACTGTGCGCTAGCCTTGATTGTACCAAGCGTCACCATATGCTTGACGGGCTGTACCGCCCGTACATCCACAACCACATGCTTTGGATCAGCGAGTTGCGGATCGGGATATGGACCACTCGTAATTTCGGCCAGCCCCACTACCGCGCGTTCATCGCCGCTATGATAGATCAGCACCCGGTCATCTGGCTGCATCGCCCGCAAGTGAATCAACGCCTGATTATTGCGTACACCATCCCACACGGTTGTGCCATCTCGCATCAGATCGTCCCAGCTATACGTCGACGGTTCAGTCTTGAGTAACCAGTACTGCATAGGATGGTATCCTCATACGTGTGCGAAAGCCTGCACAGCATACCATGACTAGCAGCCCTGGCTCCCACCAGCACTGGACTAGACAGCATGGGGCAGACCGGTATACTGCTAGAACAGTCTCTAGCAGTTCAAAGGAGCACGGGTGCAGCAGCTATCTGGACTACCTAGCCTTACACCGCGCCTGATGGCGCTCTACCATACCTTACATGGGCACTATGGCCATGAGCCCCATTGGTGGCCGATCTTTGGCCCGGATCGTCATTGGGAGATCATTATCGGCGCACTCTTGGTTCAACAATCGAAGTGGGAGCGTGTCGAGGCCACCATCATCCGTTTGCTTGACCACCAGCTGTATCATCCAGCCGCGCTAGCCACAACCACGCCAGAGCTGCTCAGCCCCTTACTAGCCGGTATCGCTTACCCACGCCAAAAGGCGCCCAAGCTGATCCAGCTGGCACAGCACCTGTCTCACTGTGCAGCAGGCGATACAACCCGCTGGCTCGCCCAGCCAACGCAGCCACTGCGCCAAGAATTGTTAGGACTCGCCGGCGTGGGACCAGAAACGGCCGATGTGATCCTGTTGTATGCGGGCCACCACCCCGTCTTTGTAGTTGATGGCTATCTGCGGCGGTTATTCGCGCGCCTCGATCTCATCCCTAACTGCGCAACGCTGCCCTACGAAACGTTACGGGCGACGATTGAAGCGGCGCTACCTGCGGATCTCGATTTGAGCGCTTATCGCCATCTCGGGGACAGCCGGACGATGTTGTTTTGGGATTACCATGCCTTGATCAACGAGCATTGCATTCATCATTGTTTGGCCAGCCGCCCTCACTGTGAAACTGGGAGCGCACCACGTCGCCCTTTCGCCCAGCCGGAGAAATGTGCGGGCCACTGCCCACCTTGCTCTGGCTGCCCACTACGACCCGTGTGTCTCGCCTATAATCACCGCAGCACTGCAAGTGTAATCGAAGATTAATCCTTCAGCATCTTTTCTCATCTTCCTATCAGCAAGCTATATCCGCTTTGCAAATTGACGGATCGCTTAAGCCCACTATAATGGGAGAAACGAAACATTTTTCTTCCACGACTAGGAGTCCCATGAAACCACGGGTACGTTTTGCTGTCGTCCTGATGACCCTGCTGCTCGCGCTG
>JACDGP010000179.1 GCA_013821605.1 Herpetosiphonaceae bacterium | reverse complement strand
GTCGAACACTGACCAGCAGATGTCGTTTCTGAGTCGCTGGTCGTCCAATACAAGCTCGCGAATCTCGTCCGGCAGCTGTTCGCGCTGCCAACGGCACTCGATCCGGCCGGCGCTCTCACCCTCGCATCCAGGGGCGGCCGCACGCGCGGCCTTGATCGCGTAGGCCGCAGCACCGAGCTCGTGTGCGGCGACATGCGCCACCACTGCCGCTTGGCCGGCAGCATATGCGGCGTGCCGAGCGGCTCCGCTCAGCTTGCTTGCCGCAGCGTTGGCAGCGCCAGCCGCCGCGCGGGCCTGAGACATCTTGATCTCGCCGCACGCCCATGCCCGAGTCTGCTCGATCGCTTGGCGGGGCCGTGGGTCCGAGGGCTGCACTGACTCGAAGAGGTGCAGAACGTGCTCTGCGCATGCCGCCGCCCACACAGCCAGGAGCCGATGGTCGGAGTCCGTGAGCGTCCCGCCACGGCGGATAGTGATGAAGCGAGGGTCGCGGTCCTTGGGGAGAATCACGGCTGCACCTGTCCTTCCTGCATCTGCCCAACTAGACGTAGACGGAAACTGGTCAATTGCTGCACTATGTGACGATCTACATTAACGTCTGTGGTGGTTGGTAAAGGCCAGTCCTCTTGCTGGTACGTTTCGATAGCTAAGGCTAAGGCCACCTGCAATTCTGCCAAAGCATCCTCGGCTGTATCTCCTAGACCCGAGAGAGCGGCAAAGTCAGGACAGACTGAGACATAACATTCGTCTTCGTCACTCCACCACACGTTGAAGGTATACTTATTCACGGGGTTACCTCTGGCAGTGCTTGCTGCTCATGCCGGTCCACGTCCTTGCCCTTGCTTTGCCTCTCTGCCCGTATCCGCTCCAGCAGCACGCTCGCTGGCTCGTCATTCGGGTTCTGCGGCACTAACTTGCCCTCAAACGCCTGCTTAAGAATGGATTGGCGCAACCGTTCTGCCCGTTTCAAGTTGGCTTCCACCGTTGCTTCAAGTTCCTCTACAACCGATAAGCAACGGTCAATTTCTGCGACGATGCGTTGTTGCTCAGAGAGTGGTGGTAACGCGTATGGAGCAGACATCAACGCCGACTGGGTAAGCTTCTTTCTTCCCGTTGTTCCTGTAGTAAGTGGTGTGAACGGATAAAAGCTGAGTGAGTAGTTTAGGTAGTCGGTATTGACGACGTCTGTTGCGCGAAGCACATGGGCATGATTGTTAACCCAGGTTTTTCCCGTAATCTTATAGCTGAATGGCTTTTCCCGTCCCGTAAAGGTCTCATCTTCTACAACCAGTATGAGCGGTTCATCAAATAAATAGTCATTGATCCAGCCAACTAAGCCGTTTGCGCCAAAGTATGGGTAGATGCCGATCTGTTTACTTCGCTCCTGGTTGTTAACTGGAACACGCTTATAATCAAGGTTTTCCGCGACTTGATCGATGCATGCCCAACACCACCCCTTCGGCAACGCCAGCAACCCCTCGCTATCCGGTGCTTTCGGCTCCTCGTACTTCGCCTTGATCGCCTCCGGTAACGCCATCTTGCCCTGATCCCTCAGCTTTTCTAGCTGCTCAGCTTCCCACTTGGCTCTGCGCTCACCAAGAATGCGCTGCAGCAGCACTGACGCGGGCTCGTCGTCCGGGTCTTGTGGGACAAGTTTTCCCTCACACGCTGCCTTCAACACAGAAGCTCGGTAACGCTGCAATCGCACTTGTGCTTGCTTGAGCGCCGCCACTCCAGCATCCAGCCGCGTGAACTGCTGCTCAATGGCGGCAACGATGCGATGCTGCTCGGCGCGGGGAGCGAGGGGAAGATCTACTGAGTTAAGATCATCACGGCTAAGACTAGGAATAGCAGTAGAGCGATCAAGCTGTCCTAAGTTCTGGTTGCACAAAAGATAGAACAAGTATTTGGGACTAAGACCAGCTGGAAAGTTATCTACAAAATAGGTCGTATCGATCGTCCAGCACGCTGTTTGACTATACTGCACAGCCCCTGCTGAGCCCTTTCTTCCTATGATCAACGTTTCCCCAGAAGTGAGGGCAGTGTTGTGGTAGCCGGTGGCACCATTGGAGCCAAAGACAGGAACACTTCCTTTTTCTCGTTGCCGTTCTGGTAGCCCTTTGCCATATGTGGCAGCAAGAATCTCACCAAACGTCGTCCACATCCATCCAGATGGCAACGTTCGCTCGTCTCCAATGTGCATGTGCCTTCTCAGTATCATCAGCTGCGGGTCGCTTTGCTGTAGCACGCCGCTTTCTCCCCTCTCCCGCGCACTGGGAGAGGGGCCGGGGGTGAGGGCATCTTCACGCTGCCAGCGCCGTATTCAACTCATTCAATATCATCGGCAGCTTAGTCCCAAACACCCTCGCCGCCCCGATCTGCCCACCACGATTGAAGAACTCCCCATAGTCAAAATCATCCGGCGTGATCGTCAGATTAACGCCGATATACTCTGCCATTTGGTCCAGCCACCACCGCTGCTCTATCGTGAAGCTCTGACCTGCGCCTTCCTGCGTTTCTAACCAATGCTGGTAGTGCGACCGCACCAGATCCGGAAACGGCACAAGCGTCTCGTCGAGCTTCGAAGCATGTCGTACCAACGACACCAGATCCGTCAACAGCCGTTTCGCGCCAACGCCTTTGACGCGATCCCGCTCTACCTGAGCATAGGCACGCCATAGTTCGTCCGCTGTCAGTCGGTACGGCGGCTGGCTCAGCCGGTCGGCCAGTTCCTTGATCTGGTCGAAGGTGACCTGCTGCTGGTTATGCGGCCGGTTATACAGAATCTGTAGTGCAGTGATTTCGTCCCGGTGCTGCTGAATGAACGCCTGGAACGATTCGACCGTTGTGCGGGCTCGCGCGGTATCTGCGACGCTATCGCCCGCATCTTTCAGTTCATCAACGCTGACCGTATCAATAATCTGCTCGTTGCGCCCCTGTATTTCGATCAACGTCTGCCGCAGCCGAGGATCATGGAAGGGCTCGACCGCCCGATCACGCAGCGTTTCTGCCGCCTCCGCGATCGCCTCCGGCGTTGGCTCGCTGTCTCCGCTCGTCTCTTTGGCAACGGCAATCACCCTGTCAGGATCGAGTGCATCCAACAACGTATTGGCCAACTCTGCCAAACTGCGACCGCTGGTAACGGCTGTTAAGCTGTACTGGTCTGCTGGCGCGAGGTTTTGTTCAAGCCTGGCTAAGCGACCGGCCAGTGATGAAAGTGTATCATCATCACTTGCGCCCAGCGCAATCGCTTCGAGCAACTTCGCGAACGGTACCGAGCGCTTCCGTTCCAGCGACTGCGTATCGACCTTGACCTGTTCGACCACCCCCACCGCATCCACAATCACAAAGTGGTTTTTAATCTTGGCATCGGGTGTCACCGCCTGCAGATCCGTCGCGTTGATTACGCGCGTCCCGCGTCCCAGCATCTGCTCGAACAGCACCCGCGACTTGACCGAGCGCAAGAACAGCAACACTTCCAGCGGCTTGATATCCGTGCCGGTCGCAATCATATCGACCGTCACCGCGACACGCGGATAGTAGCTATTGCGGAACGCGGCAATCAATGCTTCCGGCTTCACTCCTGAAACGCGGTAGGTAATCTTCTGGCAGAAATCGTTGCCCTTGCCGAACTCATCGCGCACGATCCGCACAATATCTTCCGCGTGGCTATCGTCTTTGGCAAAGATCAGCGTCTTGGGTACGTCGGTTCGGCCTGGAAAAAGCTCCGTAAACAGCCGGTCTCGGAAGGTCCGCATCACCGTCCGGATCTGGTCCTCGGCCACGATCTCCCGGTCGAGTTGCCAGCCCTTATAGACGATTGGCTCATCTACTTGCTCCCATCGTACCCGCCGCGTCTGCCGTTCGCGCTTATCGACCCAGTATCCGGCGTCGATGGTACTGCCACCCTCGGTGATCTTCGTCCTGATCCGGTACACCTCGCCATCGACATTCACCCCGTCGGCTACCGCTCGTTGCCGCGAATATTCCATCACCAGATTCTGGTTAAAGAAACCAAACGTCTGCTTCGAGGGCGTCGCCGTCAGCCCGATCAGATGTGCATCAAAATATTCCAGCACATACCGCCACAGGTTATAGATCGAGCGGTGGCACTCATCGGTCACGATAATATCGAACTGTTCAATCGGTATCTTGGGATTGTAGTCAACGCTTTTCGGCTCTGCCGGCAGTGTCTCTTCCACTTCAAAAAGTGACCGCTCTTCCTGCGCAGGGTCGAACTCTGCTTCGCCACTCAGCATCGAGTACAGCCGCTGAATAGTGGTGATGCACACCCGGCTAACATCATCGAGCGTATTCGACTGGAGATGCTGCACGTTATATAGCTCGGTGAACTTGCGGCCATCGTCGGGCGTCACGAACTGCTGGAACTCTTTCAGCGTCTGTCGCCCCAGGTTGCCACGATCCACCAGAAACAACACCCGTCGCGCGTCACCGAACTTTAGCAACCGGTAGATCGCATTAACCGCCGTAAACGTCTTCCCACTGCCCGTCGCCATCTGGATCAGCGCCCGTAGCCGGTCCGCCGCAAGCGATTGCTCCAGGTTGGTAATCGCCTCGATCTGTGCGCCCCACAGCCCCTTCACCGGCAGTGCTGGAGAGCGTTGGAGCCGTTGTCGCAAGGTTGTCGCTTCGATCACCCACGCCACCAGTGTCGCGGGCCGGTGAAACGCAAACACGCGCCGGCTCCGTGGCTCCGGGTCCAGCCCATTAGTAAAGAACGTCTCAACGCCCGTGCTCTCATACAGAAATGGTAGCGGCTTGCGCCAGGCCGGCGGTAGGTCGGGCAACCCTGCGCTATACTTCTCGGACTGCGACTCGATCCCGCTCAGGGGTGTCCCCACCGCCTTCGCCTCGACCGCCCCGATCGCCTTGCGATCCACGAACAACAAATAATCGGCAAAGCCCGTCTTGAGCGGAAACTCCCGCACGGCCACGCCCCGCGCGGCGCGTAGATTAAGCGCCGCGCGGTCTTGTACCACCCATCCAGCAGCTTCAAGTAAGCGGTCGATCTCGGCACGCGCACGTTCTTCGGGCTGAGACATGCCCGCGAGTATAGCATGCCGCGCACAGTTTGTGACACAAACGTATCACCACTACGCCTGTTACACCCTCTTTTTAGAACATGCGTTTGCTTGTTATCGAGACTTGTGGTATAATACGCACCATTCATTGTTGCCCATTTTGCCTACCGGTCGTCCTACGCTTGCCCGGAACGAGATGTCTACGGAAAATTGCAAACGCGCGTATCAGTAACATGTAGGAGCTTTTGCTTAAGCCTCAATCGGTAATCATCTCCGTAGGGACTCAAGCCTGATGCAACCGGAGCCACGACCAAAAAGGAGCAGACATCGTGACCGTGATAGCAGAACCTGGTAGACCGGCGACTAACGAACATTCGTCATATTATGCTACGTATATCGATCAGGTACCGCTGGGCAACATAATGACCCACCTGTCCGAGCAGATCGAGCGCACCACCGGCCTGTTACAGGGACTGACTGCTGAGCAGGCGGCGTTCCGGCCGACGCCCATCGACTGGAGTGTAAAGGAGGTCGTCGCTCATCTCTGCGACTCCGAGCGTATCTTCAGCTACCGCGCCCTGCGTATTGCGCGTGCCGATCCAACACTGCTGTCCGGCTTCGAACAAGAACCGTATGTGGTCACCGCCGAGTCAGACATCAGACCACTTGCTGATCTGCTCGCCGAATTCGCAGCGGTACGCCAGAGCACCCTATGGCTGTTTCGCAGCCTGCCTCCTGTAGCCTGGGACCGGCGCGGCGTCGCTAGCGACGTGCCGGTGAGTGTGCGTGCGCTGGCCTACATCATTGCTGGCCACGAGAATCATCATGTGCGTAGCCTCAAGGCCGAGTACCTTAGCCCGCGCCCAGGATAATATACGGCCCATCGATCCTCGTCCGTTATCTTGCAAGCCGTGCAAATCGCCTCCAGCTTGCTATTGCTCTCATTGATCTCGTTGTTAAATCATTGCTAACCCATTGTTCTTTCATTGCTTTTTTGCGTAAAGAGCAATGAACGATCAAGCGTGGGACGTTGTTATTCATTGCTCCCAGATCGCGAAATACCGCATTCCAATGCCTAATCGTTGTCGTCAAGGATTTCCATTGCTAGCAATACATCTCTGACCAACCTTAACACCGGCATCACTCCTCTTTAAGCCCTCGTTAACGTTGGGGGACTAGACTACACGACGGCACATCGACGTTGCATAGACCTGCTAAAATTAAGAATTGAGGAACGGATCATGCCCGATCCGGCAGGGGCTCAGTGAGGCCGGCCTGCCACGTACTGAAAGAAGGTCTATGGTCCAACAAACAGAAACGATGGCGCGCACGCATGTGCCGGTGGTCAAGGCGCGACAACGGCGGGTCCAGGAGATCGCATTGGGCTATGCCATGCTCGCGCCCGCGCTGCTGCTCCTGGTCGTTTTCGAGTTCTACCCGATTTTTTATGGGCTCTACATCAGCCTCTGCAACTGGCGGCTCGGGTGTAATTCGTTCGTGGGAGCGGCCAACTTCACCCGCGCGCTGCACGATCCCGAGATGTGGCACTCGCTCTGGATCACCACCGTCTACGCCCTCTTATCGGTGCCGCTGCAGCTCGGGCTTGGACTCTTTCTGGCCTATCTGCTCTTCCAGAAGATTCGCTACAAGCCCTTCTTTCGCACGGTCTTCTTTCTGCCCTATGTCACCTCCAGCGTCGCTTCCGCCGCCGTCTGGAGCTACCTGTACAGTCCGGACCGTGGCCCGCTCAACGCGCTCTTGGGCGCGCTCGGCTTTCAGCCCCGTAATTGGCTGGGCGAGCCCTTGGGCATCTTTACACTCATAGCTCAAAGCCTCGGCCTCACCCTGCCCTCATGGGCCGGTGGACCAAGTCTGGCGCTCGTCTCAATCGTGATTTATACGACCTGGGTCTTCGTTGGCTATGCCATCACGATCTTTTTGGCCGGCCTTGGTACCATTCCGCCCGAACTCTACGACGCAGCAAAAGTTGATGGTGCCAGTGGCTGGGTCCAGTTTCGCTATGTGACGCTGCCGTTGCTCTCGCCTACCACCTTTTTCTTGCTGATCTTCACCGTGATCGGCACCTTCAAAGCGTTCAACCATATCTATGTCATGACCCAGGGCGGCCCATACAACGAGACCACCACCGCCAGCATCTTCATCTTCCGCCAGCTCTTCGAGTCGAACCGCTATGGCTATAGCGCCGCGCTCTCGTTTATTTTGTTCTTCTGTATCTTGCTGCTCACGATCTTCCAGAACCGGGTCGTGGGCCGTCGCGTCAACTACGACTGAGGAGCGCTATGGCTATTCCACTTGACCGGCAAGCATTCGAGCCCGCGCGCCCGCGCATGAGCCCCGCGCGTGTGTTGATTTACGCCATCTTGATCGTTGGGAGCATCGGGTCGCTCTTACCGTTCATCTATATGGCTCTTACTTCGCTCAAAACCTACGGCAGCGTAATCAACGATACCTTCTGGCCATGGGCCCCTTTCGGCACCGAACTGCCGCAATTGGGGAACTACCCCGAGGCGATCCGTCAGGTCGGCTATGACAGCAGTTGGCATACCTTTCTCTTCTTCCGCTACATCGCCAACAGCCTGATCGTCGCGAGTGTAACCGTCGCTGGCGTGTTGCTGACCTCGGTGCTCGCTGCATATGTCTTCGCCCGCATGAACGTGCCCGGCAAGAACTTTTTGTTCCTCCTGATCCTGGCGACGATCATGGTGCCGAACGACCTGGTGCTGGTGCCCAAGGTCGTCATGATGTTCAACCTGCACTGGTACAACACCTACCTGGCCCTGACGGTACCCTTCATGGGCAGCGTCTTCGCGATCTTTTTCCTGCGCCAGTTCTTTATGCAAATACCCAAAGACTTGTACGAGGCCGCCGTGATCGATGGTGCCGGCCATCTGCGCTATCTCTTTTCGATCATGATTCCGCTCAGCAAGCCTGCCATCATGACCATCGGCTTGCTGACCTTCATCGCTGCCTGGGATGATTTCAAGTGGCCGCTGCTGGTAACGCGCGATGCAAGCATGCGCGTGCTTGCCGTGGGCCTACAACAGTTTATGCAGGGCGAGGGGGGCACGAATACCCAGCTCCTCATGGCCTTCGCCGCGATCGTGGTGCTGCCGGTGCTGCTGCTCTTTATCCTGACCCAAAAATACTTCACCGAAGGTATTGTGACAACCGGCATCAAGGGCTAAGGAGGATGCTTGTGGATGACATACCCGCGTCAATGAGGACGTATCGACGCAGCGTTGCATATTCGACCGTCGGAAAGCTTTCAGATTGTTCTGGTACACAAGGAGCCACACATGTCCACACGTAAACGGTTTGCGCTGCCCTCGGCAGTGCTACTTCTGACGTTGTTGCTGGGTGCCTGCGGCAACACCACCACTACGTCATCGAATGGTGCTACAAGCGCCCCGGCTGCGGCCACCGGTGCTGCTGCCCCCGCTACGAACGCCCCTGCGACGATGAGCGCGGCGACCGTCATGCCTGCGATGACGATGAGCGCGGCAACCGCCATGTCGACGGAAACGATGAGCGCGGCAACTGCAGCGCCGGTACAGACGATGAGCGCGGCAACCGCCATGTCGACGGATACAATGAGCGCAGCAACTGCAGCGCCTGCGATGACAATGAGCGCGGCAACCGCCACCTCGTCCGGTGCCACGACTGCCCCAGCGGGCAATGCTGGCGGCAGCACGGGCGCGAACCCGCCGACCACCGTTGACCAGGTCGATGCAATCGATCCGACTGGCAAGAAGATTGAGGTCGTCTACTGGCACAATCGCCCCCAGGCCGACCAGGATCTGCTCCAGTCGATGTTCGATCAGTTCAACAAGAGCAACCCCTATGGCATCACAGCGCGTGCCGAGATCGCGGGTGCCTCCTACAACGACGTTTATAACAAGGTGACCTCGGCGATCCAGGCCGGGCAACCACCGTCGATGTCGGTGGCTTACCAGAACCAGGCGGCCTTCTATCGCGGCCAGGGCGCAGTGATCGATCTAACACCCTTCCTGACCAGCAAAAAGTATGGTCTGAGCGCCGCTGACCAGGCGGATTACTTCCAGACCTTCCTGGATAGCGATGCGAATCCCCAGTATAAGGGTGAGCGCCTTGGCTTCCCGACCCAGCGCTCGATGGCCGTTCTGTACTACAACGCCGACGCCCTCCAGCAACTCGGTCAGAGCGGACCGCCCACCGATTGGAAGACCTTTGAAGACGTTGCCTGCAAGTACAGCGACCCGGCCAAAAAGCACTATGGCCTCGCGGTCCAACACGACATCTCGAACTTTGCCGCGATGGTCTTCTCGAACGGTGGCCGCATGCTGAACGAGGACGGCTCAGCCTATGTCTTCAACAGCCAGGCCGGCGTCGACGCCTTGGCCCTGCTTCAACGCTTGTTCAAGAACAAGTGCGCGGTCGAGGTCCCGGCCAGCGAGCGCAACGGCGAGCAGTCACGCTTTGCCAACGGCAATGCGCTCTTCACCTTAGGCTCCTCCTCCGGACTACCCTTCTATGCCGACGCCGTGAACAAAGGCGGCAAATTCAAGTGG
>JACDGP010000178.1 GCA_013821605.1 Herpetosiphonaceae bacterium | reverse complement strand
CGGTCCAGACCGGTGTGGATACGACCGGCTCGCCGTTTGTCGCCTTTAAATTCAATGGCACCGCCGCGACGAGCTTACAGCAGTTCTCAGCACAAAATATTGGCAAGCCGATGGCGATTGTGCTCGACAACAAGGTGCAATCGGTGGCCGTGATCCGCGACACCTTGCCTGGCTCGGGGCAGATTACGACCAGAAGTGTGGCCGACCGCGACCAAATTTATAACGTCTTGAAATACGGTTCGCTGCCAGTCAGCTTCGATGTCCAATCAAGCAGGAGTGTTAGCCCAACATTAGGGACCGCATCGATCAACAGTTCGCAAATTGCCGGCATCGTCGGGCTGCTCGCAGTTGCGATCTTCATGCTGGTGTACTACCGCTTGCCGGGGCTCTTGGCCGATGTGGCACTCTTGATCTATACCTTGATCTCATTCGCACTCTATCGCGCTATTCCAATCACGTTAACCCTGGCAGGTATCGCCGGCTTTATTCTCTCGATTGGCTTGGCCGTTGATGCCAACGTGCTCATCTTTTCACGCATCAAGGACGAGCTACGACATGGCTTGCCACTGGCCACCGCAGTGGAGCGCGGCTTCGATCATGCCTGGCCATCGATTCGGGATGCCAACGCCTCGACCCTGATCACGAGTTTGATCCTATACTACTTCGGTTCGAGCTTCGGCGTGTCGATCATCAAGGGCTTTGCTCTCACCCTGGCGCTCGGTATCCTGCTGAGTCTATTTACTGCGGTGGTGATTACGCGAACCTTTCTGCGGAGCGTTGTCGCAACAGGTAGATTCCGCGATCCATGGCTCTTTGCGATTGAGCGTTCACAACCGGTAACTGGTACAACGCAACCCTTGAGTGAGGTCTAACATGCTGAATGTCGTTAATAAGCGTTACTTATTTTTTGCCCTTTCGCTTTTAGTCATTATTCCGGGCCTGGTCTCGCTTGGCCTGTTTGGACTACATGCAGGTATTGATTTCACGGGCGGGACCGCCTGGGAATTAGTGCTGCCGAACCAGACGCAGCCGGTAGCAGCCGAGGATGTGCAACGCATCTTCAGTAATCAAAACTTTGGTGGCAATGCCAATGTGCAAGTGAGCCCGCCGAACGCCCAAAAACAAGTGTTAGTCAGCGTACGCACACCGGTAGTCAAAGATGTCGAGACCAAGCGCGGACCGCTGCTCCAAGCGTTGCAGGCCAAGTATCCCCAAGCCTCAATTGCCAGCCTGGACACGGTAGGAGCGACGGTGTCGTCCGAGTCGCGTAACCAGGCAGTTGTGGCCGTACTGGCAGCGAGTGCCGCCATTTTGCTGTACATGACGGTGGCCTTCCGCAAAGCGAGCCATCCGGTACGCTATGGCGTGACCGCGCTAATGGCGATGTTACATGACGTACTGGTGGTCTTGGGCATTGCTTCGATCTTCGGCAAGCTCTTCGGCTTGGAGGTCGATGCGCTCTTCCTAACGGCGCTCCTAACGGTCATTTCCTTCTCCGTCCACGACACGATCGTGGTCTATGACCGTGTGCGCGAGAACCAGCTCCACCGTCGGACCAACCAAAGTTTTGAGGAAGTCGTCAACTTATCGATCGTCCAAACGCTCGCTCGTTCGATCAACACGCAGCTAACCGCGCTCCTGACCTTGTTGGCCCTGAGCCTGTTCGGTGGTCGAACGATTCGTGATTTCGTCCTGATCCTGATGATCGGTCTGGTTTCAGGCACCTACTCCTCGATCTTCAACGCCGCACAGCTGCTCGTGGTCTGGGAAAACGGCTGGGGTCGCGACTGGCGACGCGTGTTCGGCCACAAAGAATTGCATACCACGACCGCTAAGGTTTATTAAAGACGCGCGCCTTGTTTGCCAGACGATCATGTTGGCTTAGGTCTTGGATACCGGTGGGAGTTTAAGCTTATGATGGACCACATACTGCGCTTGCCCATGCGTTCAAAAGCTTCGTTGGTTGACCGCAGCTGGCAGACAGCTACTGCGTCTGCCAGCTTCAAAGGAGAACGGGAGCAGCCGGTGATCGTCGCCGTTATACAAGGCCCGGTTGCAGCCGAGATGGCTCTGGAAGCATTACATGATGCTGGCATTCCGGCTATGCTACGTCGTAATCCGGTGGGCGCAGTTTATGGTATGTCGTTGGGTGCCTGGGGCGAAACGCCGCTGCTCGTGCCTGCGCCACTGTATGAGCAAGCCCGTGAAATCCTTCTGGGTATGGGGTTGGTGGAGGAAGGGTGATCGAGCTCCGACATGCTGCCTGCCCAAACAGTACTGTAGAGCTACAACCCGTGTGCTAGGTGCTAATGCTCCATAGCCCATAGACCGGCTAGGCGACGGGACCCGACCTTTGGGAAGAGGTGTCATGGTTTGACGGTATACTGCCACCACCGGTGCACACGGGTTGGACCGGAAAGGAGCATTGCATGCCACGTCGCAGCTGTTGTGCCTTGATTGGACTCATCGTACTCCTGGCTATCACGCCGGCAGCACATAGTGCTCCTAATTTGATACGCTGTTTTCCCATGGTTCCTAGCATCGGCGACTGCTTGCAGGGACGTTTCGCGCAGTATTGGGCCGCGAACGGCGGACTATCGGTCTTCGGTTATCCAACCACCCCGCTGTTTGACGCCAACACGGGCGATGTGCAGGCGCAGATGCTTGAGCGGAACCGTGTCGAGTACCATCCCGACCTCGCACCACCCTACGATATACTGCTTGGGCGCCTAGGTGAGGATTTGCTGATCAAACATGGCCGTAACTGGCGCGCGGAGCCCCTAGGTATACCCCAAGCTGGCTGCTGGTGGGTCGACACTACCCATCATGCGGTCTGTGATCAAGCGCCCACTGCTGGCTTTCTAAGCTACTACCGCAGCCACGGCCTTGACCTCGGCGATCCTGGCGTGAGCGAGCGCGAGTCGCTAGCACTCTTTGGCTACCCCCTGACCGAGCCACGGCCGGAGACGAACGCGACCGGCGACACGGTCCTGACCCAATGGTTCGAGCGCGCCCGTTTCGAGTGGCATCCCGAGCTGTCTGAGCCTTACCGCGTACTCCTTGGTCTCCTTGGCCGCGAAGCTTGGGGCAACGCACCACCCCCACCACCTAGCCAGCGACCTGCTCCCGCCTCTATACCTGACGTGAACATTACACCAACCACAGCTGGTACGGCTCCCAGCACGCCATCCGCCACCCCAACCATGACGACCATCGCAGCCACACCATCTGCTAGCCCCACCGCGCTCGCCAACGACGACCAAGCCCTGATCGACCGCATGGCCGGCCTGGTTGATACCTTACACCAGCAAGCCGGCTGTGCCCCCTTCAAGCGTGACGTGCGGCTGGACCAAGCGGCACAGGGCCACGCCGACGACATCGCCCTGCACCAACGTATCGATCACATTGGTACAGATGGAGCGACGTTGCGCCAGCGTCTGGACCGCGTCGGCTATCCCTATGGTTCGTCTGCTAGCGAGAGCATCGGGGTCTGGAATGCGCCGGAGGATGTCGTGCATAACTGGATGGACGAGCCGTCCGACGGGCCTCACCGCCTCAATATCACCAACTGCCAGTACACCGACAACGGCTTCGGCCTAGGATACTCCGTAGATGGCCGGCACTGGTGGGTCATGGACATCAGCAGCGAACGTCAATAGCGCCGGGTCACTACCCTAACATTATTCTTCTGCGGCAAATGTACCGAGCTGTTGCCCATCAAGCGAAACGACGATTGCTCCGTCGGTCTCGACCACATCAACCTGCTGGCCAATATACTCGCCATCGAGTGGGCCATACAATTTACCATGTACGCTGATACGGCGATTGCGACCTACTTTGCGGGTCATACTGCCAGGCACTGCCTCGGTCAGCGGATCATTAGGTGGTGGATCGCCAAAGGCGGTAAACGGCAAGACAATTCGTTCCTGGATCGAATCCTGAACCGAGGACGGCAAGGCACTCAACAACTCCTGGCGGCGACGGACTGCGAACCACGCCACCACACCACCGCTCAGCATCGCCACAATCCAGCGTACTTGACGACTATTCACTGCTTACTCCTTGAGCTTGCCCACTACGTAAACTACGTAGCAGCGCCAGATTACGCCGGTCTTCAGCGCCGTCGGGGCCTTTCGGGGTTTCCAGAACCATTGGCAAAGACGCGAACCGCGGGTCGTTGACCAGCAGGCGAAACGCTTCCAAACCGAGTTGGCCTTCACCCAGGCCTGCATGGCGATCAAGATGGCTGCCTAACCCACCTTGGCTATCATTAAGGTGAAAGGCCCGAATCCGCTCAAGGCCGAGCAACGCAACCAAGCGGTCGAAGGTTACAGCATAGCTCTCGGGGTCCCGGAAGTCATAGCCAGCAGCAAACAGATGGCATGTATCGACGCAGACACCAACCCGTTCGGGATAATCAAGCAGCTCGATCAAGCGCACTAATTCTTCGAAGCTGCCACCCAGACAGGTGCCCTGACCCGCTGTCGTTTCAAGCAGCACCTGCGTCGGGCTGCCCGTCCCAGCCGCAAATAACTCGTTCAGCGCATGAGCCTCGCGTTGCAGGCCCACAGCAGCTCCCGAGCCAGTATGCGCCCCCGGATGGGTTACCAAGTATGGCAGATCGAGCACTGCGCAACGTTCAAGCTCTTCGGCAAACGCGGCCTTAGAGGTCATCCATAAATCGTCTTTGGGCGTCGCCAGGTTGATCAAGTACGAATCATGCACGAGCAGTGCCCGTGCGCGCGAGCGGGCAGCCTCAGCCTTAAACAAGCTGATTGCTTCATCCGTGAGTGGCTTCGCGCGCCACTGCCGCTCGCTTTTAGTGAACAGTTGAATGACATTAGCGCCGACAGCTTCGCTCCGTGTAAACACTTGGTGCAAGCCACCGGCCGCCGAGATATGCGCACCGATATTCATAGGCCGCTATTATAGCCGAGGTTGCAAATAGGAGCGGCCCCTTGGGTTTAGAGCAGCCGTTGCTGTTGCACGGTCGCAGTGGCCGTCACCCGTATGCCCAGTGCGCGTGCCAACACGCGTCCACCCGCGGCATTCGGGCGTAGTCGTTTGCCCACCGCTGCTTGCCCGTCCACCGGCTCGTCCTTAAAGGCCAGCACGAAGTGCAACGGCACGCATAGATCGGCTGAGGTCCCGCTATCCAGGGCCAGTTGACCGGTCGACAATCGCAGCAACATGGCTTCGGTCAAGACCGCACTCCGCTCATCGGGCGGCGCGTTAATCGCGACCGCTGACATGAGCGTAGCCTGATTGGATTGGATGGCTTCACGCAGGGGGATCGGCAAGCGTTGGCGCGCCAGCATCAAACCGTAGGAAACGGCAAACAACGTCCCGACAGGCGGCACCAGCTGATGCACGAGTTCCCCCGCTCCTAACACGAGCCCCAAGCCTGGCAGCCGGGCGAGCCAGTCACGAATGATCGGCTCCCGCTCGGCGGGCAGCGACCGATGAACAGTCACGGTGACCAATGGCTCACCAGGAGGCCAAGCACCCTGCACATAGATCAGCAACGGCGGCTCTGTGCTCTGACGCAGCCGCTCTGGATAAGCGGCAGAGACAAGCGGGATCGGGGTGATGGCGAGACGCGCCAGCCCTTTCAACCCCGCTGCCACCTGCGTGACCTGCCGTTGCCCCGCAACAATGCGTGCCACAATTGCTGGAGGTACACCGGCGGCTCGTAGCATCGCTGCGGGTGCCCCGATAATCGCACGTGCATCGCCCCATTGTTCAAGCAAGGCTACGACATGCCTTGCTTGAAGACCAGGGATCTGACACAGGAGCAATTCGTATGGATCGGGGAGCGGCGGACTCATGGTGGTTATTGTACCCGAATGAGGCCGAAAAGGGCCGTGGTATAATCTGGGCGGCAGTGTATTGTATTAATACTTGCTCGCGACAGGAGTCCTTTATGTTCGGCTTAGGCGTTCCTGAACTGTTAATTATCCTGGTGATCGTGATCGTGGTCTTTGGAGCGAATCGCTTGAAGGGCGTGGGCGGCGCACTTGGCACCAGCATTCGTGACTTCAAAAAAACTGTGCGCGATGATGATACGGTTCCTTCCGGCCGCACCGAGACCATCACGACGACCGAGACCAAGCTGCGAGACGATAGCACACGCGACTCCCAAATCCGGTAACGGCTAAGGTGTTATGGCAGACTTAATCGATCAGGCTCATCTAGCAATTAAAGCAGGTAATGGCGGTGATGGGCTGGCCACCTTTCGTCGAGAAAAATATGTACCACGTGGTGGTCCGGATGGGGGCGACGGGGGTCGGGGTGGCCACGTATACTTTGAGGCCGACCCCAATCTGAACACCCTATTGCGCTTTAAGTATGATCGTGAATTCGAGGCGGAGCGTGGTCATAGTGGTGGCTCAGCCCGCAAGCACGGTCGTAATGGTCAGGACCTCGTCATTAAAGTCCCGACTGGCACCGTCATCCGTGGCTTGATCGAAGGCGAAGAGCAGAGTATTGATCTGGTCGTACCGGGTCAACGCCTGCTAGCTGCACAGGGGGGCAAAGGTGGCCTGGGCAATACGCATTTCACGACATCAACTCATCAGGCACCACGGATTGCCGAACTCGGACAGCCGGGCGAAGAATGGGAAGTTGACTTAGAGCTTAAGCTCATCGCTGATGTAGGCTTGGTTGGCTATCCAAACGCTGGTAAGTCGACGTTGCTGGCCCAGATTAGCGCTGCACGACCCAAGATTGCGAACTACCCTTTTACGACGCTCGTGCCCAACTTAGGGGTTGTTGAGGTTGGCGACCAGAGCTTTGTGGTAGCCGATATTCCCGGTCTGATTGAAGGTGCCCATCTTGGTGTCGGCCTGGGCTATGATTTTTTGCGTCATATCGAGCGCACCCGCCTGCTAGTACATATCGTTGATGCGGCGGGCGTGGATGGCCGCGATCCCCTTGACGATTACAACCAGATCAACGAAGAGCTGCACGAGTACCAACCCGAGCTGGCCCAACGACCCCAAATCGTCGTGCTTAACAAACAAGATTTAGGGGAAGCCCAGGCGCAGCTTGAGCGATTGCGACGCGAACTCCATGTGCCGCGCAATAACCTGTTCGCCATCTCCGCAGCGACCGGCGAAGGTGTTCACCCGCTGATGGCGCGGGTCGCTGAGGCACTGCGCGACCTACCGGCCTCAGAGGTTGCACTGCCACCATCCAACGAGATTGTCAGGTGGCGAGTGCCGGAGCGCGATCCCAACGCGTTTAAGATCGAGATGATCGGTAATGGCTTCCGTGTGCATGGCCAAAAGATCGAGCAACTCGTTTCAATGCTAAACTTTGCCCAGGATGAGTCGCTGGACCGTTTACAGCGCGTATTGGATAAAACCGGGATTTCGGACGCTCTGCGAAAAGCAGGGATCCAGGAAGGTGACCCGGTCTTTATCGAAAAGGCCGAACTCTTATGGAGCGAGGAGATGGGCAGGTGAACGACCTCCTGCTGTTGGGTCGAGAAACAGCGCCGGACTTACAGCTGCCGGGAACCCGCTCGACAGCCTTGCCAATCCATGCCTTGCACGCGCGGCGCGAACGGCTGCGCACAGTACTCCTCCTTCTCCTCGACGCTGGGATGGTCTTTGCTGGCTTCACACTGGCGTATATGTTGCGGTACGTGGTGCAGTTCGGGCGGGCGGTGAAGTACTGGAAGCAGTTGACGGACTTTGGATCAACGATCACCCTCCTGGTCGTCGCGACGCTGCTGGTACTAGCATTGAAGGGCTTGTACCGTCTGCCACGCAATGCAGGCTGGCTATCACAGATCAGCATTATTCTATCGAGTGTAACCACCGCGATTGCCCTTACGATCATCGTTACGTTTATCACCAAAGCTGAATATTATTCACGCCTGATCTTTGCCTTTGCCTGGATCGCAATGATCATTACGTTAGGGCTGGGACGTTTCGTCGTTAACAGCCGCCGCCACCGCCGTTGGGCAGTTGGGCATGATCTCGAGCGGGTGCTGGTAGTCGGCGGGATGGGATTGGCACACCAAGTGATGGACAACCTGCAGGACCGACCATCATTGGGTTATGAGCTGGTAGGCTTTGTGGCTGACCAAACTCACCCAGTGGCGGCTGAGCCACCTGTCCCCGAGACACTCAATCGCGGCCACATCCCGGAGCTCCCCATGGTCATTGCACGTGAACACGTAGACCGGGTGATCGTGGCACTGCCCTTCTGGGAAAACCATCAACTGCCCGTGGTCGTCGAAGCCTGTCACAAGTTGGGTGTGCCGTTCCAGGTTGTACCCGATTTTTATGAACTTTCCTTTGACCGCGTGACGATCCAGGAACTGCGCGGGATGCCCTTAATCGACTTACGCGAGAACATGATCCAAGGCTGGAATTATGCCCTGAAACGTGTGCTAGACATTGGCTTGGTCCTCCTAACAGGCCCGTTTTGGCTAGCCCTATCTTTGGTAATTATGATCGTGATCCGGCTTGATTCGCCCGGTCCGGTGATCTTTAGCCAAACGCGAATTGGACGCAAGCAGCGCCCATTCAAGTTCTTAAAGTTCCGAACGATGGTGGCGAATGCCGAAGAACTCAAGGAAAGCCTGCTTGAGCAAAACGAGGGCAGCGGGCCAATGTTCAAGATCAAGCGGGACCCACGCATGACGCGCATCGGTCGTTTTTTGCGCCGTACCTCGTTGGATGAGATTCCACAACTGTGGAATGTGCTGATGGGCGAGATGAGCCTGGTCGGACCCCGTCCTTCGGTGCCCGAAGAGGTCGCACAGTATGAGTCATGGCAATTGCGCCGCCTGGAGGTAACACCGGGTGTAACAGGCTTGTGGCAAGCGACCGGACGCTCCAACACCACCTTCGAGGAAATGGTACGCCTCGACATTTACTACGCAGAGCACTGGTCCGTCGGGATGGACATTCGAATCCTGTTGTTGACGATTCCAGCGATCCTCGCGGCACGTGGTGCCTACTAACAGCATACATTCAAAGGACAAGTGAATGCGGGTTTTGATTACCGGTGGCGCGGGCTTTATCGGCTCGCACTTATGCGATTATTTTCTGGAACAGGGTCACGAAGTCCTGGCGATGGATAGCTTACTGACCGGATCGACCGATAATATTGCACATCTGCTCGGCCATGAACGGTTTCAGTTCATTAAGCACGATGTAACACATTATATTTATCTAGCTGGCCCTATCGACGCGATCCTGCATTTCGCATCGCCGGCCAGTCCGATCGACTATCTTGAGCTACCGATCCAGACGCTGAAAGTCGGCTCGTTAGGCACGCATAATGCGCTGGGCTTGGCGAAGGCGAAGGGGGCTCGTTTTCTACTGGCGTCCACCTCCGAAGTCTATGGCGATCCGCTGGTCCACCCGCAGCCCGAAAGCTATTGGGGCAACGTGAGCCCAACAGGGCCACGTGGCGTGTATGATGAAGCCAAGCGCTTCGCCGAAGCGATCACGATGGCCTATCACCGCTTTCATGGGCTCCAAACCCGCATTGTGCGCATCTTCAATACCTACGGTCCCAAAAATCGGTTGAATGATGGCCGTGTTGTGCCTAATTTTATTGCGCAGGCACTACGTGGTGAGCCACTTACGGTTTATGGCGACGGCCAACAGACCCGCTCCTTCCAGTATGTGAGCGACCTGGTCAACGGCGTATATAAATTGCTCCACTCCGACGAGATCGAGCCGGTTAATAT
>JACDGP010000177.1 GCA_013821605.1 Herpetosiphonaceae bacterium | reverse complement strand
AGGCACAGGTCAGTAGACATAGCTCGCTCTTTCAAAGGTGGAGTGGTGTTCAACACGAACTCTGTATGTTGTACCACCATACCCAGCGCAGGGTCGAAACTCGCTTCACGAACTTTGGACATGAGCCAAAAACGCGCCACTTAGCGTGAAAAATAACAGTCTGTGATGCCGTCATGCACGTAGTTGGGAACCGGGGCAGGCTGGACGTAACCGGTCGTACCGTCACCATAGGGGCTTTCGCCCCCTTCGGCTAACATGTCAGCATTGCTGTGCGTGGCATAGTGGTGATCAAGGTAGGTATGGCCGTAGCTGGTGATCTGATAGGGGATGGGCATTGAGGCGTCGTAGTGCTCCGGGTAGTCGATGGCATTGTCCAGCGCATCGAACTTGGCACACATAGCCTCGTCGTACGCATCCTCCTGCCGCCACTGGGCTTGTAAGGCAGCTTCGCCCGCTTTCCACGCAGCGTGGGCGATGGTCTCGGCATCGAGGGCTGCTTTCAGGTCACGAACGGCACGCAGGCTTTGGGGATGGGTGATTGAGGCGTGGTAGGCGTCGTTCTGAGTTGCGACGGCGGCATCCCATGCGGCTTTGAGGGCGTCAACGGCTTCGGCGGTGATGGGGTTGACGGCTTCGGCTTCGGTGGATACGATGGTGTTGGTCATGGCGGGTAGTCTCCGTTGCGACTAGGGCTAGTGAGTGTTAGCGCATTCGCTAGCCCGTTTTGTTTGTACCTCTAGTATACTCCTAGTTTTACAATGTGTCAAGTGGTTATTGGACGATTCTAGGAGCAGTTTTACCATATTGACAGAGGTTATTAGTACATGGTACATTGCACCTGAAGTTTTACTATGTAGCAAGAGGATGCCATGGAGAAGCGAGAGTACCTAACTGCAAGCCAAGCTGCTAGCTACCTTGGCATCAGCCGCCAAAGCTTAAGCACTGCTGCTAAGCGGGGCGACATTGGGACGCGGGTAGAGTCCATTGGATCGCGTGGCGGCTGGGTATATGTATTCACCCATGCTGAGTTGGATACGTGGTATGCACGTGAACGACATAAAGGTGGTCGCCCAAAAAGTCTAGCCGGCCCGCAGGTGGCAGCGTAGCCGGCGTAGCTGATCAGGAGGAACACCGTGAGCATTGACCTACAAGATGCTGACCTGCTCGCTCCGGCCGGTGGCCATGCGCGGCTGATGTACCACGCTGGTATGACGCACGAACAGGCGTATGACCTGGTCGCGGAGCGTGCAGCTCGCCCAGAGTTTCAGGCTGTGATCCAGCAGTTTCAAGCAACACCGGACGGTCGCGCGTTGCTCGCTCAGGCGCGGACCTATTGGGACCGGGAGGGCTTGCCGGTGCCGTGGGATAATGTGCTCGAATTGCCAGTGAGGTCGGGGGATGGATGATGCCTTCTGGGACAAGGTCGAGGCGGTCGGTGTGCATCTTAGTTACCGATTTGGCGGGTGGTACGCCAGTTGTGAGGCTGGCCACTACGGGCCATACGCCAATCGCGAGGATGCGATCGCTGATCTAATCAGCCAGCTCCTCGAACGTCTGCACCAAGCGCACGCGGTGATCGAGGGCCATGCGTTGTTGTTGCCGCGCTACCGGCCAGACCATGATGCGGAGCGTAACTGACAAACTGTTCCTGTGCGGAGCATTCTAGCCGTCCCGCAGGGACTGCCGCCCGCAAGGGCCTCCCGTCGCTCCTCCGCACGTCCCCCAACAGCGAGCATGTTTTTCTGTTTGTGTGGCAACCCGTAGGGCGTCAGCGCGTGTTCCACTTGCGGTCGGGCGTCAAGGTTGGTGTGCTTTGCTCAAACGGGGGTGGGATGAGGCACATGCGCATTGCCGACCCCCACCCCCGTTTGATCCTGCCTTGATGCCCGATGCTCGCAAACCGCTCTGGTATGCTCGTTGACCACAAAAACAAAAACGCCGAGTACCACAGAAGAATTGCCCATGTTGAGCGCAGCGATACGGGGCACGAGATAGTGCTGCGCTATGCGTTTCCACATCAACCTCACCTCGATGAGCGCGTAGCGCTTCCCTATCAACCAAACAGAGTCGTGCGCATAGCGCTTCCGCATCGAGCTTCTGGCTTCATCGCAGCGAGGCCGGCTCGGTGCTGCGGTGGGTACGCTCGCTGGCGTTCCCACACCACATGGCGTGTACCTTTGCGAACGTCCATCGCCCTTCGACGGGGACACACCATTGTGGACGCCGGAGGCGCATCCTCATCGTACGACTCGTGACCGCGTGATGGTGACCCTTCGCCATTCTCGCTGAAATGGAGCTGTGATGTACAGTTCTTGTAATGCGCTTCGTGCTAGGCATGGGCTAACACCCTCAGGAAGGCTAGGCGACATTTTGGCAAGGCAGGCCTCACAGGAATGGCTTTGCCCTTGGTAGCACCGGAGCCGGCGTTCTCATGCTGCGGTCCTTCTGCTCTGCTCAGTGTGCCCACGGACCGAAAAATCGCGCACCTTTTCGCGTCGAAGCCGTGATATATATACAGCGGACCGAACCGGATTCGGCCGAATGTGGGAGATATATGCCAATGCTGGTGAACGAGCAACCCTCCATCTTGGAAAGCGTCCTGCCTGGCGAGCGCACGCGGCTCGTGCGCCTCTGTGCACGGCTCACTGGGAGTGCTGATGATGCTGAGGATCTGGCGCAGGAAACGCTCCTGGAAGCATGGCGGCATGCCCATAAGCTTCTTGACCCGACCGGACACGCACCTTGGCTCTCAGCGATCGCGCGCAACGTCTGCCTGCGATGGGGTCAGCGTCACGGCCGTGAACTCGCACGCGTTGCCCGTCCTGGTCTCCATCAGGACGGCGATGTCGTTGAGCTGCTGAACGCGCAAGCAGACGAGTTCGACCTGGAGGTCGAGTTCGAGCGTCACGAACTGACAACGTTCCTCGACCGAGCGCTCGCGCTGCTGCCACCCGTTACCCATGCCGTACTCATCGAACGCTATGTCAAGGGGACGCCACTCGTGGAAGTCGCAGCCCGCCTCGGCATCAGCGATAGTGGGCTCAAAGCGCGCTTGCATCGTGGCAAACGCGCGCTTCGCCGTATACTCCTGACAGATTTTCCCGAGGAGGCCGCTGCCTTTGGTCTCCTGAAGAGCGGCACGGACACCGGCCAGGAGACACGCATTTGGTGCTCACAGTGTGGCCAGGTCAAGCTGGTTGGGAGCTTCGACTGCGAGCGAGGTGAACTTTCCCTGGGCTGTCCGAACTGTGCTCCCGGTGCAACCGGGTACTCGTGGAGTTGGTTGCCCGAGGTCTTCCAGGGCGTCAAAGGGTATCGGGCCGCACTTTCACGGCAAGTGGTGTGGGTTCACCAGTACGCTCGGCAGGCGCTCAAGGGACATACGATAGCATGCGTGTATTGTAACGGCCCGGCCACGCTGCATATCGGCCCACCTGCCGATGGTGCGCTGCACCTCCGAGATCTCCGGGGTCTCCATGTACGGTGCGAGCGTTGCCACACACCGGTGTGGTCCTCACTTGGGTCGCTTGCCCTGAGCTTGCCGGAGGGTCGGCAATTCTGGCGGCGCTACCCCCGCATCCACGCGCTTCCGGAACGCGATATTGAGGTTGATGGTGCTGCGGCAGTTGTCAAGAGCTATCAGGAGCGAACCGGCTCGGCGCGCTTCGACGTCGTCTTTGCCCGGAATACGCTTGATGTGCTCCGCATCTACGGCACTCCTGACGCGGAAAGATGAAGCATGCTCGTCACGCTCCGCCAGCGTAACTTCGCCCTTATCTGGGTCGGAGGATTCGTTTCGCTCATCGGTGACCGTGCCATGCTGACCGCCCTCCCGTTCTATATCTATCAACAGACGGGGTCGACGCTTGACACGGCGGCGCTCTTCATCGCGTATTACCTCCCGATGGCCCTCTTTGGCTCCATTGCAGGCGTGTTTGTTGATCGCTGGAACCGCCAGCGCCTGATGATCGTCATCAACCTGCTGCAAGCAGTCGTTCTCCTTCCCCTCCTCCTGGTGCGCTCCAGCGCGTGGTTCTGGCTCATTTACCTGGTGGCCTTCGTCGAAAGCTCCGCGGCCATGTTCTTCGGGCCGGCTGAGCGTGCCATTGTCCCGACCCTGGTCGGGCCGGAGCAGCTCGTGCCCGCCAATGCCCTGACCGGTCTCAACAACAATGTCGCACGTCTGGTCGGACCGCCCATCGGCGGAGTCCTGCTCGCTCTGTTCGGACTGGGCGGAGTGGTGCTCGCTGACAGTGCATCGTTCTTGGTCGCCGGTGTCCTGATCGCACGCATGTCCGTGACACACAAACCGTCGGTAACGGCGGGAGGAGACGCTGAAGGTAGCACTGACATCGTATCCGCCGCTGTCCAGGTCTGGCGGGACTGGCGGGAGGGGCTGTGGCTTGTGCGGCGCGATCGCCTGCTCATCGCTCTCTTCGTCGTGATCACCGTGACGAGCTTCGGGGGCTCGATGATCGACCCATTATACGCCCCGTTCGTGGGAGCTATTCTGCACGGCGGCCCAGCAGCCCTGGGCTGGCTGTCGGCCACCGGTGCCATCGGAGGGGTACTTGCGGGGGTGGTTGCAGGACGATGGGGGAGCAAGGTGCAGCCCTGGAAGCTGACGGCCTTCGGTACAGTAGCAGTGGGCCTCCTGATGCTGGCGACGTACAACCAGCGCTCGCTCCCGCTTGTCATGGCGCTCAATATGCTCATGTTTGTGCCGCTCGTGGCGGCTGGGGTAGGCACAGAAACACTGCTCCAGAAGGGTGTACGAGACGCCTTTCGTGGTCGTGTGTTTGGTGCGATCAATACGACCATCGCATTGGTCGGATTGCTATCCCTCGGTCTAGCAGGCATCTTCGGTGAGATCTTTGGGATCGTCCCAATGCTAAGTGTCGCTGCGGGGATCACCTTTCTCGCCGGTCTGTTCGCGCTTGCGCTCCTCCCCAAAGCCTCAGTACTCGCTGAAGACGTCGACAAAGAAGTGTCGGAACCCTCGTAGCAGTACCCTAGAACATTGTCCATCGCTGGGAGGCGGAGGTACACCATTGTGGACGCCGAAGGCGCGCCTTCATCATACCTCTGCTGGGCGGTGGAGCCACATGGATGCACCAGCGTCCATGGGCTTCGGGGGAGCGAAGGGGGTGGTGGGGGACCCGCGCGGCGGGCGGGGCAAGAGTCCCCCACATTGGTGAGGCGGGTCGCTTCCAGATGCGGTAGAATCATAGAACACAGCGGGGGTATATGCGCAGGCAGCGCTGCTTAACCAGGATAGCAGCGCTGGATCACGGGGGATTCATTAGGGAGGAGACGAGCATGATCGAATGGGTACAACGCACGCGCTACCGCTGGCGTTGGCGCAAGGTTGCACCTGCCGCTGTCGCGGTCGTCCAGCAGGGGTCTGGCTTCGTCGCCCGCACCTGGCCAGTGCCGCTCACCGCCGCCAGTGAGGGATGGGCTGAGGTGCTGCCCGACGTTCTGGCATGGTTGACCGGCCAGCGCACCTTGCCACACCCCTGGATGGGTGTCTGGAAACGCGAGCGCTATCATCCCCCGGTTACGGATCCGAACTGTCGGTTCTGCGCGTCCCAACCGGGCGAGCCACCAAGTGACACGAGCCCTCCCACCAAACGCTATTAGTAGCATACCAAATCAATACCGAATCACTTTGGAGTGATTCAGACCAGGCCCTTGCAAAAGCTCCTGATATGTTTTATAATGGCAAACATATCAAGCAAGGCTAGTTGTGGAGGGACCGATGGCAGACAAGGGGCTGTATCTGGGTGAATTCGAGGAGATTGTCCTCCTCACGGTCATGCGCTTGCGCACCAATGCCTACGGCGTATCGATCCGCCAAGAGGTGGAGTTGGTGGCAGGGCGGCCGACGTCAATCGGAGCAATCTACGCAACGCTGAACCGACTTGAAGAGAAGGGTATGGTGAGCTCCTGGCAGGGGGAGAAGACTGAGGAGCGCGGTGGCCGGGCAAAGCGCTACTTCCAGATTGAGGGAGTCGGGTTGCATGCTCTCAATGAGGCCAACCGCGTGCGCTCGGCTCTCGGGGCAGGGTTGAATCTAGGTCAACCGATGCGAGGTGTGCTATGACAAGAGATTCCGTGATGTGGCTTGTGACGTGGCTGCTGTTGGTATTCTCACTGGTGGGTACTGTGCTTTCTACAGGGATTTGGGCAATAGGAGCATACAGTAGCAATTACACTCACTCAGTAAATGGAAAAAAAGGAGCAGGAATCTGCGGAGCCACTCTACTAGTTCAGCTGATTCTAATTAGCATTGGTAAGGTTAGTATTGCAACTGCGTGGCTCGTTGTCATAGGAATGTTCTACGTGCTACGTATCCTTCCTTCTCTGTTAGAGCGAGGCCTAATCCTGGCACGACGCCCATCGCGGCACGACTTAACACCTGCTGCCCAAAGTGACGAAGACCCTCCCCAATTTGCAAAATACTTGCTCTATTTCATCCCAAAAAAGGACCGCGATCCCATCATTGGCGACCTGCACGAAGAGTACGTCCCCCTCTACCAGCAATGTGGAAAGAAGCGTGCCCAGATCTGGTACTGGAGTATGGTCATCCGCTCCTTCTGGCCGCTCGTCTCCACCATACTCCAGAAGCTGATCAAGTGGGGTGTGTTTGGTTGGCTTGGCAAACTGCTCCGCCACCTGATCTCCTAGCATCCTGTCACCTGGTAGCAGCAACCCCACCATAATGGCGGGGTTTTGTTGCCTAGCGAAAGCATAACGTGTCCCGCTACGGCTCCAACTCGTTAAGACTACAAATCAGGTGACATCAGCAGGGGGTTAGCTGGAACTATTCACTTTGCAATCGCTTGCCTGGAAAGCGCATAGTCTTCTAGTAGGAGTTCCACGCCCAAACCGCCGATTTTTTTGACGCGCTCGCTTCGGACTACGCATGGAACTGAACGGCAGGCACAGACTCCCACACCTGCCATGGTACGACGCTACTGCAGTGCTCGTGGGAGGGCTCTTCCTAGATTTTGATGAAGGCTGATCCGACAGTAGAAATTGCTACTATAGCACCCTCAAAATCGCCACCATTGGGAACTTTTGGTCGCTGTTTCTCGCTGGAGCGCAGAGGTTTTTCGGACAAGCTACCCGCGATTATCAAAAGTTCGGAAGAACCCGTGGGAGAGAAATGTGCGCCGCGTACGACTGTAGGTTTTGTCACCCGAAATCCTGGCCTGCTACGATGCCATCCAGGTCGATCAGCTTGCCGTCGCTGTGGAAGGTGTAATATCCATTCAGCAGGATGTGTTGCCACGCTGCTGGCGAGATCTGCATGATGAATGCACGCGCCTTGGTGTTGCCACTCGCCTCGTGCCGAGTGAGCAGCCGCGACAGGATCGCCGAGTTGCAGGAGATGGATGAGCATGTACGAAAAACCCCGGAAGCAGTATTCACGTATGATCCATCAAAGTGGAAGGGTTTTCCGCATGCATTCCGCAGACTACGACGACCTGATCGGCGAGCGCCACTCGCCGGCCTTAGGGTAGCGAACGCACCACCAGGGGCAAAGTAGCATGCTCAACGGTGTAATTTATGCCCACGAATACTGTGCAACAGTTTACTGGAGGCTCTCGGGCGTCCTACTTTATACAGAATCCATTATCAGAGACAGTGAACAACCGGTCTTTGACTCATTATCAGACATGCACAGGCTTGTGTTTGCTCAGTAATCTCTGATAACGGCACCTCTTGGACATTCATCAGAGGTTGCCCTTGGACCAGCAGGCTATAGACGCCCCGGTTAGACGGCATACTTTGCATTTAGTGACACGTTCGCTAGTGTAAGGCCTCGCCTGTCGCCAAACACTTGTTTCCCGACACCCCGCGTGTGAATTTGCAAGATAAGTGGGTTCATGGCAGCTTTTGGTGATCGTCAGGCCGCATACAAGACACGCTGCTCCAAAAGATCGAGCTTGGCTCTGCCAAACATCGCACGTTTGATCACTTTGAGCCGGTTAATTTGCCCTTCAACTGGGCCGGAGCTCCATGCTAATGAGAGGCCCGCTGTGACTGCCGCATGGTCCTGGCGGAGGCTGCGTGCAAAGCCACGAAATGGAGCAAGACTGCTTCGTGCTGCTCGCTCCAGCCAGTCATCCAACTCCCCCCCTTGCCGCTCTCGCACCAGCCCCGCAAACTTCTCAGTCAAGCCCACCGCCTCGTCGATCTGGGGGTGGAGGTGCCGCAACTGGCTGATCCGCTGCTGCTCGCCCGCATCCAACTGCTCCCTCCGTCGCAGGACCAACCAGGCTAAGCTGCGCGGTGTTGTCGACGGCGGCCGTCGCTCAACCAGCTGCCCAGTTGTCATCAGCCTCCGCTTCTTTGGCGGCAGGCCATGGGCAGCGCGCAGCTGGCTGACGTATCTGAAGACGGTAGCGCGCTTCCCCGGGAAGCCCTGCTGCTCAAGCTCCCGCCAGATCGTCATCCCGGTATGACAGCCGCCGTTCCAGCGCTGCACGATGTAGGGCTTAAAGGGATCGAGCACGCTCCCCCGAGGTGGTCGACGCTGGCGTTCAGGAAAGGCCGGAGCCATGACAAACCTATGCACCGTATTGCGCTCTAGGCCAACCTTCTGGGCAATCGCCGTGATCGTCCAGCCCTGCCGATGGAGGTGGCACACCTGCTCGTAGCGCGCGAGGCGTTGCGCGCGCACCTGCTGGGCCTGCTCCTGCGCCCGAGGCGACGGAACAGCCGGAGGAATGGAAAGGAGTGGTTCACCAGATAGTGCGGAGGAGGCAGCCATCACCGGTGGTGTCTCGAGATTGACACGCTCGCTGGCTTGGTCGTCATTGAGCGACGCCAAAACAGGAGTATGCTCCTCCAACACCCGCCGCAGCACGTCATAGAGATTGTGCAGCAAGTGGAAGCGGTCAGCGACTTGAATGGCCGTGGGCGCTCCCGTGCGTGCCCCCTCCGCATACGCGCCGGCCCGATCGCGGCAGATGATCTCGACCCCGGGATGGGCAGCTAGCCAGGTTGCGAGGGTCGCCGCTTCGCGGTCGGGCAAGAGCGCAATGGGCCGGTGACGTTCGATGTCAACGAGAATCGTGCGATAGCTCTGTCCTTTGCGCTGCGACCAATCGTCAACACCTAAGACGTGCGGAACTGGCTGCGGTGGGCGCGGCGTCGTTCGCGCGAGCTGCAAGAACGTGTTTCGGCTAGCGGGACTCGCGAGATGCCGACTGAGTGCCGCTCCTGCGGTCCCGCCAAGAGCGAGCGCAACGTGACGCTGCCGCTCAAGCAACCGTACTGTGCGCCGTGCCGAGGGCGCGACCAGGGTGGGGAGACGCTCGGTGAAGATGCGCTGAGAACAGGCCGTGTTAGCACAAAAGAACTTGCGAACGTGGAGTTGGAAGCGGACGGGAATGTCAGCCCAGGGCAGGTCGGCAATCGAGCGGCAATAGCGGCTATGGACGCGGGTGGCCAGTTGATGACACGCCGAACAAGCTGCTTGAAGTTGCGTTGAGGTGACGGTTAACATAATTGCCGGTGCAAACGGATCAAACTCAAGCGCATCAACCCGAAGCTTGGCCGCTGCCGGCACTACCAAGGCAAGAACCTCAACGAGGGAAAGAGAAGAAGATATCACCCCCTTACGTACGCAGAACGAAAGGCTCAGGATCACCAAAAGCTGCCATGAACCTGATAGGCTCATGTCCAAAGTTCGTGAAGCGAGTTTCGACCCTGCGCTGGGTATGGTGGTACAACATACAGAGTTCGTGTTGAACACCACTCCACCTTTGAAAGAGCGAGCTATGTCTAC
>JACDGP010000176.1 GCA_013821605.1 Herpetosiphonaceae bacterium | reverse complement strand
ATATTGAGGTGCGAACGACCCAGGCGCGCCAGTTCCTTAAGGAAGGCGACAAGGTTAAGTTCGTCGTGCGCTTTCGTGGACGCCAGCTCGCCCACACGGATATCGGGATGAAGATGTTGCTAGATATTGCGGAAAGTCTGCGTGATGTCGCAACCATCGAACAGCGTCCACTACCGGAAGGCAAGTCGTATACGCTGTTGATCGCACCGGGTGCCGCCAAAGCTCCGAAACGTGAACGACCGGCTCCGATCGCCAATGCTCCGCAAGCGCCAGTGCCACAGGTGGTTCCGGTACCTGTTGATGCTGTTGTTAGTGAGCCTGCCCAAGCTGAAGGTTAACACATGCCAAAGATGAAGACCCACAAAGGAGCGCAAAAACGCTTCAAGGTCAACGGAGCAGGAATGGTGATGATGCCCAAAGGTGGCAAATCACACTTCCGCCGTCGTCGTTCACAGCGCGTGAAACAGCAACTCGACAAGATGTCACCCGTCTCGACGGCGAATGTCAAACGACTGCTGAAACGTGTCATACCCTACGGAACCTAAATCGGTCGTGATGTAAACATAGTATGGTGGACGCGACGGTTATTAACGAGGCACGCTCGGCCTGACCGTTCGGGTTCCCAAGGAGTTCACAATGGCTCGCGTCAAACGCGGCATGATGGTGCGCAAGCGCCACAACAAACTGCTCCGCCAAGCCAAAGGCTTTCGCGGCAACCGCAGCCGGAACTATAAAGTTGCGCATGAAGCGGTGATGCATTCGCTCGCCGCTGCGTATCGTGATCGACGGACCAAGAAGCGCGATATGCGCCGCTTGTGGATCGTGCGCATCAACGCGGCAGCACGCCAGCATGGGCTATCGTATAGTCGCTTGATGAATGCCCTGAAAGTGGCAGGCATTGGACTTGACCGTAAGCAATTGGCCGATTTGGCCGTACGGGATGCCGCAAGCTTTACTGCGCTGGTCCAATCAGTCAGCGCGCGGTAAGGTTTTGGTGACCGAACCAATCCTAAGCATCAGTAACCCGAAGGTTAAACAACTCCGCTCGCTGGCAACGAACCGCAAGGATCGACGCCGCGAGCGGTTGTTTATTGTCGAAGGGGTGCGCTTGGTGGCGGAAGCGCTGGCCAGTGGTGCCGACTGTACGTTGTTACTGTACGACCGCGACCATCTCGCCGACACAGCAGCCGGGGCTGCGCTGCTCGAACAGATCGAACAGCGCTCCTTCAGCTATGAGGCGGCGCCTGAAGTGCTAGCCGCCGCAGCGGATACCGTGACGCCGCAGGGTGTCGTCGCGGCGGTACGCTGGCCGGAACTGCCGGTGCAACCAGGTGGCTTACGGCTGGTGCTGGATGCGGTGCAAGACCCCGGCAATGTGGGGACACTGCTGCGCTCGGCCGAGGCCGCCGGTGCGAGCGATGTGATGTGTATCAGCGGGACGGCCGATGTTTGGAGTCCGAAAGTCGTGCGGGCGGCAATGGGCACCCATTTTCGCTTGCCGATCAGCCAGGACATCCACTGGCCGGAGCTGGAGTTGACGGCGGATCATATCTATGTCAGCGTCGCAGGGGCCACGTTGCCCTACTATGCGGTCGATTGGCGGCAGCCGGCGGTCATCATCATCGGGAACGAAGCCAATGGCGTTGGCCCCGAGGCATTGGCCCGTGCGACTAGCCAGATCAGCATTCCGATCGCCTCCTCGGTCGAATCGTTGAATGCGGCCGTGGCGGGAAGTGTTATTCTGTTCGAAGCGGCGCGTCAACGCCGCATAGGAAGATCATAGGTCGGCATTGAAGAAGCGAGATGTTGGGTAGGCCGTTCAGGGAGGGTTAGTCGCGACTGTGAGCTAGCCCCGGGACCGCCAAGCATCGTTCCCTTCGGAGCCGACAGGCGAACACTCGTCCCCTGACGGGCCAGTAGTCTGCTCCGGTCGCCCCCGTTATCGGGCATTGAGCGCGTGGTGTGATCCCGATCACAGCACGTAGCAGGGTGGTACCGCGAGCAATTGCACCTCGTCCCTGACGAGTGTGCAGTTTTTAATTTAAGGAGGAGCACGTGATCGAACAGTTGGACCAGATGCAACAAGCCGCGCTGGCGGAGCTTGGCTCGATCAACACCCTCGAGGCACTCCGTGCGTGGCGCCAGCGTTATTTGGGCAAGCAAAGCCCCTTGGGTGAGATCAGCAAAGGCATGGGCAAGCTCAGCGCGGCCGAGCGTCCGGCCATGGGGCAACGCATCAACGCCGTTAAGCAACTGCTGGAGCAGGCGTTCGCTGCATGCGAGACGGAGTTGCAAACGGCGGCCCAAGCGGCGGAGCTGGCGCGTGACCAGGTGGATGTGACCATGCCGGGCCGGCCGGTACAATCCGGTCGTCTCCATCCGATTACCCAAGTGCTACGCGAGATCGAAGCAGCCTTTGCTCAGATGGGCTTCGGCGTATGGGAATCACCCGAGGTCGAGAGCGACGAATATAACTTCGAGTTGCTCAACATCCCGGCCAATCATCCATCGCGCGACATGTGGGATACCTTCTATGTCCAAACGCCCCAGGGGGCCGATCAGGTTGTGCTGCGCACCCACACATCGCCGGGTCAGCTCCACGCCATGCGCTACTTTGCGCCGGGTCCGACACGGGTGATCCTGCCCGGCAAATGTTATCGCTACGAGGCAGTCGACGCGACGCATGATATGCAGTTCTACCAGGTTGAAGGCATCGCCGTGGGCGACAACATTACCATGGCCGACCTTAAGGGTACACTGGCACAATTCGCCGAGCAGGTATTAGGGACAGTCAAAATTCGCTTCCGACCATCCTATTTCCCATTTACCGAGCCGAGCGTTGAAGTCGATGTGAGTTGCACCTTTTGTCAGGGGAGCGGCTGCCGGATGTGCAAGCATACCGGCTGGCTGGAGATCCTGGGAGCGGGCATGATCCATCCCACAGTGCTGCGGAACGCTGGCTATGATCCGGAGAAGATGAGCGGCTTCGCCTTCGGCCTGGGGCCGGGACGTGTGCTGCAGCTCAAGTACGGCGTTAGTGAGTCACGGTTGTTCTTTACCGGCAACGTACGTTTCCTGGAGCAGTTCTAACCAGCCGCGGATGCCAAAAGCATGCTAGCAATCAAGCTCCATAAACAGCGCCGGTCCGTTGGGTTACTGGCGCTCATCATCGTGCTTTACCTGGCCATTAGCACCATGTGGTCGTTGACCGTGCCCCTGGGCGAAGGACCAGACGAGGCTGCGCACTTCGATTATGCGTTGTTTCTGGCCCGCAGCCACCGTCTGCCGGTTCAAACCGCGCGGGGTGGCGACGTGCCGGGCGAGGGTCACCAGCCGCCGCTCGCTTACTGGCTCCTGCAGCCGGTCGTGCGCTGGCTGCCCGTTTCGGCCCAAACCCTGCAGGTCAAGACCAACCCCCAGTTCATGTGGGCCGGCGGTTCTCAGATCAATGCCTATGTGCATGGAGGACGGGAAGCCCCTCCCTATAGTGGGCAAGTGTTGGCCTGGCATCTGGCGCGTGGCATGGGAGTGTTGCTTGGCGCTGTCACCGTTGGCTTGTGCTGGTTGACCGCCCGCCTGATCGCCCCCGCTCGGCCCGAGCTGGCCCCGGCCGCTGCAGCGCTGGTTGCCTTCAACCCGCAATTCATCTTCCAGCATGCATTGGTATCAAACGACCCGCTCTTGATTGCCTTAAGCAGCCTGCTCCTCACCGGATGTGTAGCAGCTGTCACCGTCGGGAGGCACTGGAGGCGGCAGCCGGGCGAGCTTTTGCTCGCAACAGGGTTAGGATTGCTACTGGGGTTGCTGTTGATTACGAAGCAGAGTGCCATCGCCCTGGCACCATTACCGTTCCTAGCGCTGGGACTATCGGGAGCGACACGGCGGCAGTGGGTCAAGCTAAGCCTAACGACGCTCGTCATCACGCTTCTGATCTCCGGCTGGTGGTATCTGCGTAACGACCGCACCTATGGCGACCCGTTAGGGCTGCAAATCTTCCAGCAAACCTTTGCGACCGGCGACTTTAGCGTTGGCTCACTGGCCAACTGGCGCGCAGGGGGCTGGAGCTTACTGCGATCAAGCTGGGGGGTCTTCGGCTGGCAAACCGTGACCTTAGCCGAAGGCGCGTACTGGATCTTCCTGCTCGTTGTGTTGCTCGGACTGATCGGCTTGGTCCGCACACTAGCTACACCAGGATGGCCGGGGCAAGCGCGCATGATGGTCGTGTGTGGGAGCGCTATTGGCCTGGTTTTGCTCTGGACGATTGCTTTTGCCAAGACCGCAGGGATGGTTGCCTGGCAGGGACGCTTTTTGTTTCCAGCAATTGTGCCATTGGCCATCGCGCTGGCTGCGGGGTGGGCGTCATTATGGCCACGTGCGGCGGGTCTGGTAACCATCCCAACCGGGCTGTTGCTCGTCGCTGTTGCGCTACCCTTTGGTCTGCTGCGACCTGCCTATCCCGTGTACGCTCGTACCCGCACGCAAGTGCAGGTCGGAACGCTGTATGGTGCCTTCGACCAGGGCTGGAAGCGCGGGGCTGAACTACGCGCTGCCACCTTTCCGTCGACGGCCACCACCGGAGCAAGCATCCCGATCAAGCTTCTCTGGTATACAGCGGCGCCGCTTGACCGGCCATGGACCGTTTTTGTGCATGTGGTCGATAGCCGCGAGGTCGTCGTCGCAAATACGAGCGAGCAGCCGTTAGCCGGCCGTTTTCCTACCGATGCCTGGGAGCTCAACGATTGGATCGAAGATCCCAAACGCGTCGATCTCACAGGTGTCGCTCCCGGACGCTACGAGGTACGGATCGGTTTATACGATCCCCGCACGAACCAGCGGCTGGGTGTATACGACCGCAAACGCCGGCAATTAGGTGATTATCTGGTGGTTGGCACCCTCACGGTGCAGCCACCGGGCTAGATGGAGCATTAATATGCGCGTACCCCTTTCGTGGTTAAAAGAATATGTTGACCTCCCGGTCTCGCCCGAGGCCCTGGCGCAACAGCTCACGCTGGCGGGATTGGAAGTAGAAGCCATCGACTATGTTGGCGTCGCTGCGCCGAGCGACTCGCCCTGGGCTCCCGACCTTACCTCCCCCGAGCCTCCGGAGTTCATTCCCTGGGATCCCGAGCGCATCCTGGTTGGTGAGCTGCTCGAAGTCAAGCAACACCCGAACGCCGACCGGCTGACGATCCCGGTCGTTGGGTATGGTGATGGGCGTAGTATCGAAGTCGTAACCGGTGCGCCGAACATTCGTCCCGGCATGCAGGGTGACAAAGTGGTGCTGGCGCTGGGCGGCGCACGTTTGATCGACGGCCACGCAGCCACCCGCCAATGGATCACGCTCAAGCCTTCCAAGCTACGCGGCGTGCGCTCTGAAGGCATGGTGTGTTCCGAGTTGGAATTGGGGTTATCGGAAGAGCACGAGGGTATCCTGATGTTGCCGCCGGATGCTCCGGTCGGCATGCCATTGCGCGATTACCTGGGTGACATCGTCTTCGATATTGCCTTGACGACCAATCTGTCGCGGGCCTTGTCGATCGTCGGTGTAGCCCGTGAGGTTGCAGCGATTACGGGTGGTCAACTGCATCTTCCCACACCGCATGCTCATGCGACCGGGCCGAGCATCGAAGGTCGCGTCACCACTGCTATTGAGACCCCTGAATTATGCTCACGGATGACGTTGGGATTGATCGAGGGCATCCAAGTCGGTCCTTCTCCCATCTGGATGCAGCGCCGCTTGCTCCTAGCCGGCATGCGGCCGATCAGCAACGTCGTTGATGTTTCGAATTATGTGATGCTGGAGTGGGGCCAGCCGACGCATGCTTTCGATGCGGATCGCGTGACCGACCAGCATCTGATCGTCCGCCTCGCGGAGGAGGGCGAACGTTTGTTGACCCTCGACAAGCAAGAGCGCATCTTGAGTCATGAACGCTTGTTGATCGCGGATCGACGGGGGGCGTTGTCGGTTGCAGGTGTCATGGGTGGCTATGAAAGCGAGGTTAGTTCCACCACGACCCGCGTGCTGCTTGAGGCGGCCTCCTGGAACCCGATCACCATCCGTAAAACTGCCCAAGCCCTTCGCCTGCCTTCGGAGGCGTCTCGACGCTTCGAGCGTGGCGTCGATCCTGAGCTACCGCCATTGGTACAGCAGCGCTGCTTGCAGCTCATGCAGCAGGTCGCGGGCGGTACGGTCGCGCAGGGCATCGTTGATGTCTACCCACAGCCCTTCGTGCCGCCTGTGCTTGATCTCACCGCGACCGAGGTCGAGCGCCTACTGGGCGTTCAGCTGTCACCTCAAGCGATCGCTGCCTGCTTAGACCGGCTGGGCTTCACCACCATGATCACCGGCTCAAGCGTGCATGTTCACGTACCGAGCTACCGGCTTGACGTTACGATCCCGGCCGACCTTGTGGAAGAGGTAGCGCGCATCTATGGCTACCATAACGTGCCGGAAACCCGCTTGCGCGCCGAACTGCCCGTCCAGTATACCGACACCATGCTGGCCGGCGAAGGTGTGGTCAAAGACATACTGGCGGCCAGCGGTCTGTATGAGGTTATCTCGTATAGCTTAACGAATACCCAAGCCGTGGAAGCGTGGGAGGGGCGGGCGATCGACGCTACGGACTATCTGCACCTCGCGAATCCCCTGACGACCGAGCGCTCAATCCTGCGCCGCTCAATCGCTCCCGAACTCCTGCAGATTGCCGCTGCGGATCTCAACCAACGCCCTACCATCCGTCTTTTCGAGACCGGACGCGTCTTCGAGCCCAATCCCCCCGAGCTCCTACCGAAAGAACTTCGTCGGTTGGTCATCGTCTTGGCAGGGCCGCGCGCTCAGGCAGCCTGGCTCGGTCCCGATACCGACCTGCTCGACTTTTTCGATCTAAAGGGCATCATCGAGAATCTCTTAGCGCGCCTGCGCATCGAAGGCGTCGAGTGGACCCGCGTGGAGGACAGTCGCTTCCATCCTGGTCGTTCAGCCAGACTCAAAGCGCATCAAGGGGATCCAAGTCAGCCCCTAGGCATTTGTGGCGAGCTTCATCCCGACACGCGCAACCGCATCGGCTTTACAGTCGGTCGAGTTTGTCTGGCCGGGCTTGATCTCGATGCCCTGCTCGCACTACGCCAACCAGTACATTTCCAACCATTACACAACCAACCAGCCGTCTTCCAGGACCTGGCGGTGATCGCGCCAGTCGAAGTTGAGGCAGCGCGTATTCAGCAAGTTATCGCGACCCATGCCGGTCCACTGCTTGAGTCGATACTGCTCTTCGATCAATATAGCGGCGCGCCTATCCCGCCAGGCCAGCGTAGCCTCGCCTTCCGATTAACCTTCCGCGCCGCCGACCGAACTTTATCGGACTCCGACGTCAACAAGATCCGCGAACGCATTGCTCAACGTTTGAGCAGCGAGCTAGGTGCAACCGTGCGCGGGGAAGCATAGCCGCGAGACGGCACCATAGCATAACCAGGCTATGTAGAAGGCGGCATCTTACACAGATGCCGCCTTCTGCCCTCTTTACCGCCCTTGACAACCACATTCATCTGTACTAGTTTGTACTCATCTGTACATAGCTGTACAAATAGGAGGACGGCTTATGGCTCTACCAGTACCAGTGAACCAAACACTAAATATTTCTGAAGCGCGCCAGCGCTTCAGTCAACTCCTTAATCAAGTGTTTCACCGAAAAACGCGTATTCTTCTGGAGAAGAATGGTATCCCCGTCGCCGCCATTATTTCTGCTGCCGACTTTGAGCGCTTTATGCAGCTCGAAGCGCGACGTAATGAGCATTTCAAGGTGCTCGATGAGCTGCAATCGAGCTTTGAGGATGTACCAGAAGAAGAGCTAGCACATGAAATCATGCGAGCACGTACGCTCGTTCGCCAGGAGCAAGGTGAGCAGGCACCCAGCATATAATGCGGGTACTGCTTGACACCAATGTTTTAGTTTCTGGTCTCGCTAGTCGCACCGCTGCTCCCGGTGCATTGTTGCATGCATGGCGAGCCGGTATCTTTGAACTCGTGGTATCTGATCCGCTAATAACAGAGGTAGCACGCACATTGCAGAAGCCGTACTTTCTTAAGCGCCTCACCAATGAGCAGATCACACAAGCTATCATACTGCTATACACCGAGGGGCAACGGACCGTGATTAATGTTACGGTAACCGGCATCGCCTCTCATACCGAAGATGATCTTGTTTTAGCAGCAGCAGTGAGTGGTCATGCAGATTATCTCGTAACAGGAGATAGAGACCTTCAAAAGCTGACTTTGTTTCAAGGTGTAACGGTTCTCAGCCCACGTGCCTTTCTCGATCTCATTACTCCAAATCTAGAAGTATAAATGTTTAGAGATCCTAGAGCAGCAGAACCAGTTTAGTCGCTTTCGAGCCAGCTATTAACAGCTACACGCAATTTTTCGAGACCGGTACGCAGGCGGCTTTTGATTGTGCCGACGGGCTCACCGAACCACTGCGCGATCTCCTGCGAACTCAAGCCCCCGAAGTATGACATCTCGATCACCTGCCGCTGGAGTGCCGGCAGGGTGCTGAGCGCTGCTTGGATGTCTGCTCGCACGATCGCCATCTGCTCAAGGCCACGCTCAATCTTGGCGCTGAGTTCGGGCAAGGCATCGAGCGATAACGTATTACTGCTGGCCCGATACCAACGACTCCGGACCTCGTCAATTGCACGATTACGCGTGATTGACGTGAGCCACGTCTGAACACTCCCCGCTGCCGGTCGAAACTGTGCTGCACGCTGCCACACACTATGGAACACGTCCTGCAATATCTCTTCGGTGGCCTGACCATCGCCCGTTATACGGAGCGCAATACTATACAACAAGCGCCCATAGCGGGCATACAGCCAAGACAGCGCCAGCTGATCGGCCCTGCCGATCAGCAGTAACAGTGTTTCATCGTCGGGAAGCTCGTCGGTATACAGATCGTCCATAATTTCCGCTATTGTACCTTAATCAGATGTTAAGCTTGTAATAAGCGCTTTGCAATAAGTGATCCATTAGCATCTTGTTTCTCGTATATAGATTGATGGAACTAATGACCAAGATTATCAAGCCTGACGCGATGCTACTTTGCATCGACCTAGTATTGCTGCCAGGTTTCAGTATAAGGATATATACCTAGATGACCACTACTATGATCTCGCCGATTGAACATCCCAACTTTTTGCCCGGTCCTTGGACCCGTGCCGCCCGTGAAGAAGCCATTGCGCGTGAAGTGCGTGATGCCTATATCGAATACTTCCGCAAGGCGGTTAAAACCCGTAACTGGTTTCCCTGGGACGATCTACCCTTACAAGAGATGGCCGAGCGCGGCCATTTGTTGAGCGAGGATACAATCACGCTCATCGAGAGCTTCCTGGGCATCGAAGATTACGTCGGCGACTATGTCGAACAAGGGATTAACATCGTGCGCGGTGATCGAACGCGCCGCAATATCCAACTGGTCTGGGGCATGGAAGAGGCCAAGCACGCCGAGTCATGGGAGCTTGTGCTGCTGCATTCCAAGGTCCGCACCCAGAAGCAAATCAATGAGTACCGTGAAAAGGTCGGCCAGCATCGTTGGACCATGGGCGAGAATCATCCCGGTTGGGATACACCGCTCGGAGTTTCGGTCTACGCCATGGTCCAGGAGCGAGCGACGTACTTTAACTATGACGAGCTACGCAAACGCATCCGCGCCGATTATGGACTACCCGAGCAGGCCACCCCCGAAGAGCGTGCACGTGGCAAGCAAATTGGCGCCGCCGGTGCCTTCAAGATCGTCTCGACCGATGAGATCGCCCACCACGCCATGTTCTTGCGCCTCGTTGATATTAACAAGAAGTACATGCCGGAAGAAACGCTGGATATGATCTTCCGTGTATTGAACGGCTTTAACATGCCGGCGCTCTACTTGATTCCAAACGAGTCAGCAATGAAAGAAGCGCTGATGCGGACCAAG
>JACDGP010000259.1 GCA_013821605.1 Herpetosiphonaceae bacterium | reverse complement strand
TCTCGACGCTCACCCACCAGCAGGAGCTTTCCCATGAAGATGATAGAGCAGGTCGCCGCCGCCATGCAAGATGTGTTGGGCCGTGTTGCTTACCAACTCGGGCGCGAAACGGCCTTTGTGCAACGCGAGTCCAAACTCGATGGCTCCCGCTTCGTGCAGACCTTGGTCTTCACCTATCTCGCCAACCCCAATGCCAGCCTGACCGAATTGACCCAAACGGCTGCTGCAGTGGACCTGAAGATTACGCCGGCGGGCTTGACCCAACGGTTCACAGCGGAAGCGGCGACTTTGCTGCAGCGGGTGTTAGGCGTTAGCGTCAAACGCGTGCTGGCTGCTGACCAGTTGGCGATCCCCCTGCTTGAGCGCTTTGCCGGTGTCTACCTCGAAGATAGCACCACCATTGTGCTGCCGGACGCGTTGCGTGACCTCTGGTCGGGCTGCGGCAACGCAACAGGTCAGGGGCGAGCTGCGCTCAAAATCAGCCTGCGCCTGGATCTCTGCACTGGGCTGCTTGCGAGCCTGACGCTGCATGACGGTCGGATGCACGATATCCAGGCATCCGCATCGCTGAGCGCCTTATCCAAGGGCTCGCTGTACCTCGCCGACCTGGGCTATTTCGGCCTTGACCGCTTGCACGAGATCAGCCAGCACGAGGCCTATTTCTTCTCGCGCCTCAAAGCCTCGACGCAGGTCTTCGGCCCCGATGGTCAGCGCTGGAGAGACCTCGCCGCTCACTTGGAGCGTCAAGGTAGCCTCGTTGACCTGCCGGTCACGCTCGGTGAGACAAAACGGCTGCCCGTTCGCCTGCTGGCGGTGCGTGTTCCTCAAGAAGTGGCTGACCAGCGTCGCCGGAAGTTGCGGGATGCGGCGCAGGACAAAGGGCGTCAGGTCAGTGCCCGTCGCCTGGCCCTCGCTGGTTGGACCATCTTTCTTACCAATGCCCCGTCGGAGATGGTGTCGCTGGAGGCGGGGATGGTGCTGGGACGAGTGAGATGGCAGATCGAACTGCTCTTCAAGCTGTGGAAAAGCCACGGTCACATTGATGAGTCGCGCAGCACCAGGCCCTGGCGCATCTTGTGTGATATCTATGCCAAGCTGCTGGCAATGCTGCTCCAGCATTGGATCGCGCTCATTAATCTGTGGGGCTATCCTGATCGGAGTTTGGTGAAAGCCGCGCGCACCGTCCAAAAATACGCTATGCAACTCATCACGAGCTTGTGGAGTCGTGAGCGGACCGCCGAAACCCTTGAGGTGATCAGCCGCTGCGTCAGCGCGGGCTGTCGCATGGATCGCCGCAAGCAACAGCCCTCGACCTTTCAATTGCTCATTGCCGTGACGCAAGATGGCTTAGCTTAATGCGTATGGGGGGTAGATTGACCGCCCCCAAGCGTCGTCCCGTACAGATTACCTGACGCGTCAAGAATGACGCCGCCGTAGGGATAGTATCCGCCACTTTGATCGCTCCCATCGAAGACATGGAGGGCGCGAGTAGTTCCTGACGCGAACTGGTAGACTTCGGTGTAGGTCGTGCCGTAGAGCCGGCCTTGTTTGTCGATGACGACGCCCGAGACAGGGTTTTGCTCGTTCATGGTGAAGCGGTAGAGCACGCTCTCACGCCAGGTGCCACCAACGTGGCTGGGAGGCATTAACTCGAAGATGGTGCCGAAAGCGAGGCCGCCCTCGCCACCCTGGAAGAGCCCTCCGCCGCTCGTCGTGCCAACCAGCGCACCCCCGGTGCCGAAGGTTATTGCGATTGGGTTCGCGCCGTCGCCGAAGATGGCTCCAGCAGGGATGCCTTGGAAGCGGTAGAGTACTGTTTCCGCCCACGCGCCGCTTGGCGCTGCCGTTCGCGTTAGTTTGAAGACCGTACCACAACTGCACCGCGCGGAGCCGTCATTGGAGGTTACACCATACAGGTTGCCCCCCGGATCGGCAATCAGGTCGCCGGGAACGAATCCATCACTGTGGCCTTGAAAGCGGTAAAGTACCGTTTCCGTCCAGCCACCGCCGGGGACCGCCGGCCGCGTCAGTTGAAAAACTGTACCACAGCCAACGGAGCCAGCAAACGCACAGGGTCCACCCCCGCCATACGGCGTTGTGC
>JACDGP010000039.1 GCA_013821605.1 Herpetosiphonaceae bacterium | reverse complement strand
AGCCAGTACCATACAAGTGAGCGGAGAGCGGCCCAAATACTGTGTATATGTTCTGCATCGTTTGCCGGAACATAGCCGCGTGCGATGCTATTTGCTGCGGCGTTTTGGGCGCATACATGCTCATGTATTCGTTGAGAAAACCTCTTAAGTTCCCCACGTAGTGGTCGATTCGATCCGTAAAGGCAAAAAATCGCAGGATCATTTCCCGCTCGACGAACCGCGGCTCCGGCTTGTCCCCACCTTTAACTCTACGCCAGGACTGCTCCTGCTCTAGCTCGGCTAATAAATTACAAAATGGCCCCCGGTACGCACAGTTCCGCAGCTCTTGCTCATTCAGTGCCATCGACCCCCGGTTAAGCCGCTCGAATACTTCATAGCGTAGCTTTTGATTGCCCCCGGCATCAATGACGATACTGCGGATAGGCGCGTCAAGAATCTTTTCCTGCTGTTCAGCAGTGAGATCCTTGAACTGCTTGCCATTGAGACTGTTCATCCCTTTTAGCTTTTGCAGAGCAAACTCGTTACTAACAAATCGTATCAATGTTGTAAGTCGTTGCTGTCCGTCAATCACCTCCATTTGTTCTCCGGCGACCTTTCCGAAGTAGATAGGTGGGATCGGGATTTCGAGCAATAGCGACTCAATGAGACGTGAAGGGAGTTCCGGCTTTAGCTCCCATACATACTCGCGTTGGTAATGCGGCTGGAGGTCAATTCGGCCACGATCATATTTGCTTCGTAGCGTCGAGATCGTCCAGTCGTACGGCTGGCTTGATACTGGTCTATCGTCACGCTCGTCACTTACTTCTTCCGTTTCGGCTTCCAGTTCGGCATACTGTTCAAGCCCGGTTTCGAGTTCTGCTGCTGTCATCCGTGTTCGTCCTTTCTTTCTCGTCTCTTTGTCCCAATGTGTACATGCTCAACATGACCTGTAGCCATCCTGAAGCAAAAACTATACTTGCGTATCAGCGAGAGCATCTCGATCTTCCCGTAGGTAAATGACAAACGTTTGAGGATCGATGCCAAATTCCTGGAGCAGGTGTTTGATATTGTCGCGGATATTATTGGCCGATAAGTTGCCTTCCGCGTACACGCCTGCTGCTATCTCAAGGGGAAAACGGAGATCGGCCGGTGAGTTGGCAAAAGATTTATTCCCGCGCTTACTGATAAAGTGCGGATTATTGGGTAGATCTCTGAAACGTGCACCGTCTTTGATCGACAGTTGTCGACCCAGTAATTCGTATAAGCCGCGCCAGGTCAGAATTTCTTGATAAGCTTGGCCGTCAAGTACAAAGCCGTAGGGGCGTTTATACGAAAAGTCTTCATCGAGCGTGTGCTGTGTTTCCCGGTTCAATTCACGAATAATGCGCTCGTTTTCGGTCGTACCGTTCCTATGCGGTCCACCTGTGATGGGCTGCTCAAGCGGCACATCGGTAAACTTTTGAATGAGGGCCGACAGGCCGGTCGCAGTGCTGTTCAACTGCGCCATCTTCTCATTGTAAATCCGCTTGAATTCAACGCCTTCCAGAAGCGCATCTTGATCGTTGTGGTCGATGCTGAGCCAAATATCATCCGACAGTGCAAGCAAGTTCTCACGCACGCGTTCAAGGTCGGTTAGGATTTGGCGTACTCGCTCTTCCATGAACATATCCTCTCAGTAAAGCTGCTTGCTGCTTTATCTCGCGAGCAAAGACTTGTTGCCCAACAATCGACCTTTCAGTCCCGGATTACCACGTTTTCGCTTAGTCGCCAAACTGGAACTCCGACACGCTTCACTCCCTACAATAAACCCGCTTGTCGATTTACACCACGTCTGCTGGCTTCAGCCCATACAGCCGCGCCACTCGCTCGTTGATCTCCGCTTCCCAATCCGCTACCTGCGGCCCCTGTCCTTTGGCGTCGAGGCAGTTCTGCGCCAAGACAGCGATGGCGGTGCGCTCCAGAGCAGGTGCATCCGGTATGGGGAGTGACAAAATAAATTCTTTTCGGGGTTCAGCGTATCCTCCTCTTAGCCCAGGACTACCGTCGAGAATGAGCTTCCAAATGGTGGAGGAGTTAAGAACGCCCAGGAGGTATTTATCGGCATTCGTGATGAAGTAGCATTTTTGATTGGTCAGCGTTCCTGTTTCATCATAGGCGAAACACGGATTGACAAGTATCTGCGGATAAATAATCTTGGGCTTGTCAAACGCTTCATAGTACGAACAGGATCGTAATTCCCACCAATGGTTACCTTGGTCTTGACGCTTCTCCAACTCGGATTGCCATTGGCGGAGGTGCGCGAAGATTGCCGGATACTGGTGTATCTTTATGCTGATCGGGGTGAAAATAAGCCAGCGATCCTTGTCCACTACTCGCCACTTCTTAATATCCTTCCCCACGGCAAGTGGTCTTATGACATCTACGCTTTTAGCATCTTCTGCAATCAAGGAGGCTCGGGTCGGCCCATCTATTACGAAGGCTTGGTTGAAACCAGTTTTGATCCCGTAGTAAAGCTGTCCACTCACATATTTGCTGAGTGAAATCGGAGCCCTTTCCATTACACGAGTCATTGCAGCAGACACCGCACCTGTAAGACGCCAATCTGCTCCAGCGATAGCTTCATTCGGCAGCGTATGCCCTTGCTCCTCAATAATCGCTAAAAGATCGGGATAAGGCTCATCCAGGGTTTTGACTTGTGTCAACATCGTTGTTTCCAGTGCTTCCTTGCCCTTTTGAGCGACAAAGATCATTGCATAAGTTGTAGCAGCTTGGAATACTGGTAAATCACCAAAGTCTGTAATGCTTTGAACGGTCGTCTTGCCTGCTATATATTTGCGGAGATTTGCCCCATAGTCGACACGAAACCACTTGTTTGGCGAAATGAATGCCAGCATGCCACCAGATCGGAGCAGTTGGACTGCGCGTCCATAGAAGTAGCAATAGAGGTCGGCAGTGCCGCTATACACTTCAGGATATACCTTTTTAAGTGCTGGCTTAAGGTCACTGATCAACTCCTGTCGGACATAGGGCGGATTAGCGACGACAATGTCGAAGCCACCGCGCATAAATACTTCGGCAAACTCCACCTGCCAGTCAAGCACACCATCGCCTAAGTGCGCATTCGTCATCGCTGCAATATTTTTGCGGAGGGCATCAACCTCGGCCTTACGAGCCCGCTTCTCAGCACCGTGCGCTCGCAAAAACTCCTCTTTGAGGCGGAACAATGTCTCGACATCCTGGCGGAATAAGCTGAGTTGTGTCGCAGATGGGTCAGGTGCGAGCAAACTGTCACCTGCCTCAATTTTGTAGTCGAGGTTGGGCAGCGGCGGCGGATTCGAGTCGCTGTAATCCACGACCAGCGATAGCCACAGTCGTAGCCGTGCAATATTTACGGCGAACGGGTCGATGTCCACACCATACACATTGTTCTGGATGATTTCGAGCTTGCGGTCATAGACCGAGCGCGCGTCAATTTGCTTGGTCACAAAGAGTGCAGCGCGTAGTTGCAGCAACTCTTGGAGCATACCGAGGAGATACGCGCCACTGCCACAGGCCGGGTCGCAGACGGTAACCTGGCGCAGCGCTTCCAGGATTGGCTCGGGGTTGTGCAAGTCTTGGGCGTCGTGCTCATCGACGAACCGGGCGAGGGCATCGTGAGACTCGGCGGGAACTTTGGTTGCCAGGTAGCCCTTAAGCGCTTCACGGCACATAAACGCTACGACCGGCTTGGGCGTATAGTACGAGCCCGACTCGTGTCGGCCGGTCACCAGTTCCTCAAAGACCTTGCCCAGCATCTCGGGATCGACGGCTACCTCGACATCAAGCGGCGTCGACTCGGTGATCGTAAAGTTGAACTGGTAGAAAAGCTCGTCGATGACCCGCTCTAAGGCCGCATCGGGCAAAGTGACGACCGGATTGCGATCATCGTCATCCTCCTCGAAGAGCCCACCGTTGAGATATGGCACCTGGCCGATTTTGGTCGCGAGCATGCCGCGTGGATTGATGCCGGCCACATCAACCTCGTTCGGCGCGTTCAGGCCGGAAAAGAAGAGAAGTTTTAAACGGTCACCGTAGAATGTGAGCGCGGCTGCATCCGTGTCCCGCTCACGACAATGGGCGTCCCAGAGAGCCTTCAGGTAGTCGGTGCGGCTATTGAGCTTGAGCCAGCCCTTGCGCTCCAGGAAAACGATAAACATGAGGCGGTTGAAGAGCTTTTGCGTGAACATACGCCGCGCATCGCCGGTCAATCCAGTCACCTGCTCCTCAACCTTGAAGAAAAGTTCGCGGTAGCGCTCGAAGAACTTCTTGGTCACGGCCTCCACGTCGAAGGCCGTATTGAGCTTGCGGAGCACATGCGTGAAGGGCGGATCACCAAGCAAGCCGAGTTCTTGCAGTGTGAATGCTAGCTCGCCAAGCCGCTCGATGGTCGTTCGCGCAGGCGCGCCGACCTCGTAGGGCAACGTGCGAAGCTCGGTTTTGTGGCGGGCCGTCTGCTTGGCCCACACAAACGCGGCCCGCTTGCCGTCGCTCGTCACATAGCAGACAAGCTGTTCAATGGAAGTCGAGGCCAGCGCATGGTAGACCGCGCGCCGCTCGGTGATCGTCGGCAGCGTGGTTTTGGGCCAGTCGATGCGAAACACCGGCAAGCCGCTGAGTTGGGCGATGGGAATCGCTGTAACGCTCGTACCGACGGGTGTACCGGCAGAAATTGTGCGTGCTGCACCCTGAGGCTTGCCCCAATTCAGCGTGCGCGCAAAGAGTGCGGCAAGGTTATCGCGGAGCCGAGGCGAATCGAGTAATGACTTGATTTCTTCGAGCAGTGTCGACATACCAGGGCTTCCTTCTTTCAACGAGACGTTATGAAAGCAACGTGGCGGGGTCCGGGGCGACCAGCCCAAGCGAGCAGACCACCTGCGGCTCGGGCTGCTCGACTTCGTCGATAATGACCGAGAGCCGATCTTCTTCGTGTAAGCGGATCATCAGTTCTGCTAACGGCTGGTCCCCAATCCGGAGACGCATTTGACGACCGAGGGTATCGCGGGCGGTCTCCCGGAGTGGATACCGCCGGATGAGCTCGAAGGCAGGGTTGAGGCGCTCTAGCAATGGGCCGGTGAACAAGGTAGGATGGGCCTGTTGTTGCATTATAAAGAGCTTCAGTTGCTCGTAGACCTTGCGCCGAGTGGAGCGTAAGGAGCCAAGCTCACCGCCGAAGGTCGTTTGCTCTTGGACCGCCTGCTGCACGGCCTCGGCAACAAGATCGTAGTGCTGATCGGGAACGGGTAGGGCTACGGTGTCAGGTCCGCAGGCGGCAGAGCGAAATGCACGTGAGAGTGATTGGCCGACGAGATTACCGGCGGCATTCACATGGACGAGGGCATCGGTGCCATCGGGGAAACGGAGATAGGTAATGACGCCGGGCTGCCCATCACCGGAAACCACGCCATCACTGACCGAACGAGCGGCTGCAATCACCGGCGGCAAGCGTTCGGCAGCACCACGATCGGCATCCGAGGCGCTGTTCCAGACCTGTAAGGCCACGCTCGCTAGGTCAACATCGCTATCATCGTCTTCATCGAGCACACCTTGCTGTTCGGTGTACAAATCGCGCAACTTCAAGGCGGCATCTTCACCGAAGAAGGTCTCATCCGAACCGATGACCTCGTGAAAGTGGCTTAGGCGCTCGGTCAGCCGCGAGCGCAGGCGAATAATGCGCTCGATGCCTTCGGCGGGCAAGAAGGAATAGACGTTGATGGTATCTTGCTTTTGCCCAATGCGATCAACACGCCCCGCACGCTGGATCAAGCGAATAATGGCCCACGGCAGATCAAAGTTGACGACCACGTGCGAGTCTTGCAAGTTCTGACCTTCGCCCAGCACATCGGTCGCGACCAGCACACGCAATTCGGTTTCACCCGGTCGTAGCCCACCATTACTGTGGGGGCTAAAGCGACGAGCTAAGGCCGTTGGGTCACCGGACTGGCCGGTAGCAACCGCAAAGCGGGTCAAGCCACGAGCCGCAAGGAGTTCGCCGAGATAGTGCGCAGTATCGGCAAACTGTGTGAAGATGAGTAGCTTATCGTGCGGATGGGTCTGGACGATGAGCTCATACAGGGCATTCATCTTCACGTCGTACGCGGGCTGCCAGACGCCTACCTCCTGCAGGATAGCAAGCAAGGCTTCAGCATCGTTGCGCAGCGTTTGCTTGAGCTGGGCTTGAAAGAACTTGGCAGGCAGCCAGGTGAAACGACGTTCAAAGTCAGCGCGGTAGGCACGGTAAGCCTGCGCCGCACGGTCGCGATAGGTATCTAGATCAGAAGCAAACACGGGAGTTTCAATGCTGGTAGGCGTGTCGTTCTCGCTACTACCCGCAAGCTCCTCGCTGGCTTCCTCGTCGTCTACGTCGCGCACGAAGGGATCGAGCAAGGCAGCATTTTGGGTGCCAATCGGCACCAGCTCGTTATGTTCAAGGGCGTGTAAGGTAATCATGTTGCGCAAAATGTGGTGATCCAGCGAGCGCAAAAAGCTATAGCCGCTTGACTCCAGGCGCTTAAAGAGATTCGAGCGGCTAAAGCCACGCAGACGGCGTCCGGCACGCTCAAGGTTGTCGATGATGCGCTTTTCCTGGGCATTCGCACGCCGCTGCGGATTCGCGATGAAAAACTCGGCCAGATTGTAGCGCGGCAGGGCTAGATCGCCGATAGCATCAACGACCTCGTCGCGATAAAGGCGGGCGTACTGGTCGCCAGCATCAGTTTCGTCTAGGGCGAATTGCACGGTTTTAGGTTGGCGTAAGGGAAAGTAGGATGGTTGACCATTGAGCAGCACGAACGACCGCTGCCGATCTGCATCCCATTGCGCGTAGTTGCGGATGATGAACTGGCGTGTACGGCGTACCAAAAACAGTCGCATCAAATCGCGCCAATCGTCAGGAAAGGTGCTTTGCTCAAAGGCACGAATCGAACGAGGCGACGTTTGAAAATCGGCGACGAAGTCGGCCTCGTTGCGTCCGCGCTCGGTCCAGGTCTGAAAAAACTGCTCGGGGCGCACATGCAGATCCTGGTCTTCGTCCAGGAACAGGCGCAATTGGTTGCTCAAATCGGTGTATTGCTTGTTATAGGGCGTGGCCGTGAGCAGCAAGACCTGCGATTCGTTGCGCACGATGTAGTCGCGGACTGCACTATAGCGCTTGCCTTCGCGATTGCGCAAGTTGTGACTTTCATCGATGATCACCAGGCGATAGCGCAGCAGGCCGGGCAGATCTTCGATTACACGGCCCAGCGAAAGGACGCGTGCCGCGAGATGGTATTGCCCGACGTACCACTCCCACATCTCCTGGAGCTTCGGCGGGCAGATAATTAGTGTGTTGCTGTTGTCATCCTGCTGGAAAATCTTGGCGACGGCGGTAGCCATGAGCGTCTTGCCGAGGCCAACAACGTCACCGAGCAGTACGCCGCCCCGCCGCTGGAGATAGTAGGCGGCGAGGGAGACTGCTTTCTCTTGGAATGGCAGCAACACATCCCTAAACTCAGGCGTCGGCTTGAATTCGCGTTCACCACGACGAGCCTCCTCGCTCAGATGGTAGGCCATCTTGAGGTAGACGTGATAAGGTTGGATGAGGCGATCAGCCGCCCAACTGGTTTCGATCAACTCGACCAACTCAGCCGAAATGTCGAAAGCCAAGCGATCATCCCAACGCTCATCAAACCAATGCTGGAGCTTGACGGCAGCATCCTGCTCGACTACATCGACATTGAGCTCACCCTGAGAGAGGAGGCCAGAAAGCGTCAAGTTGCTTGAGCCGACGTAGCCGACAAGTGGGGTGATGCGATCATGGCGATGTAAGAGATAGAGCTTGGCGTGCAGCGGATATTGCAGAAAGAGTTTGACCTGAACCTTATGTACACGCAGTTGCTCGGCCAGCTTCCGTAGTGCCCCTTGCGCGCGGGCCGACGGTACGCCAAACTCTAACTGTTCACGAAAGCTGCGGGCTGCTTTGGTGTGCAGCCGCGCAATGGTGGGACCATCGAGGGATTCATCACGCCGTACAGCGCGCTGGGCCTCGCGCATGGCGTCTTCCGGTACTCGGTGCATGCCGACCAGCAGTCGGCAACAGGATTCGGGAGTACCAGCAAGATGGTCAACCGATGCGGCGAGCTGCTCCCAGCCCCGTAGGTTAAAGTAGCCGATACAAAAGTCGGCGCGATAGGATTCTTGGAGCGTAGCACGCAACGCGGGCAATAGTGGTGCTTCAATGTTATCGAAAATGTGGGGCATGTGGTTGGCTCCGGATGGGATGACTGTAGATTACTGAGTGAGCTTCGAAAACCCCTTGATCAAGGTACCCCGTTTAGCACTAACCACGCGGAGTACCTTCATGCCGGTAAGCTGTTTGGTATAGTGGCCGACCCAGTTAGTGACTACCCACTGCCGGAGATCGTCACTGAGATCACGATATTGTCGCAGCCATACCGGGTTCTGCTCAATGGCAAAAAAGACGTCTTCAATCACATCTTCACTGTACCGTGATTGAAACGTCTTTAAGACTGATGCGACGAGATCGTAAACACCTGCTGTTTTCTTCTCCGCTGTTCTGCTTGGCATATGATACTCCTCGCTAGCTGTACCTATCTACAATGTGCGCTCCAGATAATGCGGCAGGGTAAAGGACGGCAGCAGTAGGATTCTGATCGATGAACATATTGAATACTACAGTAGTAGGCATGATACCGGCAGAATTGGTGAGGGTCAACCATCAGGAAGCTCTATACTAGATTCGGGAAAGCATCATGCCCGACACGATTGCGTTAGCCAGCAACGCACTGGGATCTGAGTGGCACTTGCGCTGCCAATTGGGATGGGGGTTGCGGAGCGAGGGGAGCATTATGTCGGGTGGGCCAGCCACACAACATGATCCTCCCATGCAGCTTGTTCAGGAAGGTCCACGAGCAGCCGGTGGATGCCAGCGATCAGCAGGCCGAAGTGGTGATGACGCAGGCTGCTCGCGATCAAGATACAGCCAGCATGTGAGCGATTATCTTCTGCCCACGCGCGGATAATCGGCAGGAAATCCTTCACATTAAACGTCACCACAATGCGTTCGTCGGTCGCAGCCAGTGCGAGGAGGTCGACATCATCCATGCCGTCGAGTGCACGCTCCTCGTCAGCCGCGCGGACGTCATGACCCAAGTCGCGGAGCGCCTGCGCGACGCGACGACCGGAGATGTGGGCATCGAGCAAGAGCCGCACGGCGGTTAGGCTTCGGGGACGAATGTCGGATAGTGCGTGTGCAGCGCAGCTTGGGTATTCTGATTCGCTGCAATCGCTTGGTCAATCTCAGTGGGGTAGGCCGCGTAGTAGGAGAGGGCAAGGCGCACATGGCGTTCGGGTAGGTCGCCTTCGCTCAGGAGAGATTCGAGCGAGCCAAGCTGCTGGTAGGCTTCGATCACTTCCCACACGTCGAGCGCGGTTCCTAGCAGCCATGCTCGCCGGTTGTGCTCGGGACCGCGAAAGGCGATGCCGGGAAAGCGGTGCATGCGGGCACCTTCCATAGCAAGCATCTCAATGATCGCGGCTTTGGAGCGCCGCGTGCGCTGGGCTTCCGCAGTGACCCATTGGTCGAGGTCAGTCGGAAGACGCAAGGTAAAGGGCTCAGATTTAGGCATACGAGTACTCCAGCTACGAAAAGCTGTATTAATTGTACTACAACCGCATACGGATGTTATTGAAATTAGGAGTTGGATAGCAAATGTTCGGAACTAGCAGTGCTTGCTCCTTCAATCGCTCGCAGAATGGGAGTTGCAAGGTAGACTCGTCGCCAATTACCACCGGTCATCTCTTGCAGCATGCCATCGGCTTCCAGGACCTGTATAGCCGGGCGTGCTGTGGGGGTTGAGGATTGCAGCGCCAGGGCTGCTTTCGTGACAGTGATATAGGGGTTCACAAATAATCATCGAGCAGCGCCTGGGCTTTCGGTTTATCACGCAGCCGAGCACGAAACTCCTCGCGCAAATCCATGAGCGTTTTGGCTTGCTGTACAGCCGTATGAGCGGTCTCGGTTACGCCGGTGAGAAAGAAGTGGAGCCAGCCGGTCATCAGCCGAGCGTGGATCTCGCGCACCAATCGTAGAGAAAGAGGGAACTCTTGCAGACGCTGAATGCCGTACTCCAGGGCCTCTATATAGTTGCGGACCTCCTGGAGATCGGCATCTTGTGGACGATGCCTATGATCATCTACCTCGTCGAGCAGTAGTTCAGACAAACTCGTGCGGGTACCTTCGATGCGTGATGACAGCACTGGCTCTCGCCGAACATATGGCCCAATCAGGAGATTTGGGTTGGGCAACTGCCGACCAAGTCCCGCCAGTTCACCGAGCGCTGTGTCAGCACGGGATAGTGCAAGCACCAGGGCCGCATCATAGACAAGAGCGGGTGGCAGTCGAGTAGGAATAAAGGCTGCTTTCAAAGTGTGCGGAACTTTGAAAGCATATAGCATGATTCTTTCAAAGCAGCATACCGATGAGGGTCAAGGATGGCGATGATGACGAAGGAATAGGACAGGGGGAGTAGGCAAGCGAGCAAAGTTTGAGGGGAGTGTGACCGTATTCATTGTCATTTCGCTGCATCGCTGACCTCTTGTTGTCATGCAAGGAATGATAGCGAATGATCGTCAGAAGAGAAAAAGGCTCGCCTATTGCGTTTATTGCGAATACTGGTACCATTCAGGGCGTGCAGAAGGAGCTGGTGATGGTAGAGCATGTCATAGAACAAGCGCCGATCAGCGTGGCTGAGGGCGAACATGTAGCTTTAAGCAAGGTTGAACAGTTCATTGATCATATGACAGATCAAGCTCGTCCGCGACTGGTACGTGCGGATGGCGAAGCGGTCGAGGTGCCAGCGTCACTCCTGCACTTGATGCATATGCTGGTCCATTATTTGGTCGAAGGGCAGACAGTCACGCTTGTGCCGGTGGACAAGGTGCTCACGACACAGCAAGCGGCTGCACTCCTTAATGTCTCGCGACCGTACCTGGTCAAGCTCCTTGATCAAGGGCTAATACCTCATACGATGACTGGCAGGCATCGCCGGGTCCGCTTTGCAGATGTACTGCAATATAAGGCGCAGCGGGATGCACGACGGGAGGAAGGATTGGTGCAGCTGGCTCAGTTGAGTCAAGAGCTCGGGCTCTATGATAGCTAGCGTGCCTACCTTTGGGGTTGTGCTTGATGCTTCGGTTCTTTTTCCGGCAGCGATCCGCGATACGTTGTTGCGGGCAGCAGCTACAGATGACTTTCTGACACAGCTCTTCAAACTCGTTCCCGAGCTTATGGTCCAAATTGTTATCGGCCAGGCTGCTGCCCTACGTTCGCCGCCAAAAACACATCGTGAGGTGCTAGATAGCATTGCTAAGCAAGCACCAACCTTCGCCAGCCTCATTGTTGACAAGATTGGCAGCCACACTCAGGAAGACTAGAGCATAGACAGTGACGTCCTAGAGTTACGATGTAGTGGAGGTGGGCAGGATAATCGAGCGCCGCTAGCGTTGGGTCCAAATCCAGGGCTTAACCTAGTCTTAATCCGAATACCGTATGATTGCGGTATCGGACCAGCAGCTGCATATCGGTCTCGCCATACCACGTTTGCTGGCGCCGGTGCAACATCTTGCACGAGCCATACGTACAGCATAGCGATGATCCGGGTGAGCGATGGAGCGTCGGCGCGCGGAGGCGCATGATGGACAGAAATGAGGATCGAGATGCCCCATAAAGCTACGGTCGTGGTGTTGTTGGTGATGCTCATGGCCAGTGTTGGGATGTCGGCGTGTGGCGGGACGTCCAATGTTGTGACGACCGGAGCGACGGCTGTGACAACATATAACGCCGATCCGGCGGTGCTTAACATCATCGCTGGCAGCGAGCAGGAGAAGATCCTCAACGAGATTGTGGTGCCCTGGTGCCGCTCGCATAAGCTCACCTGCAACTATACCCTGAAAGGCTCCGTCGATCAGGCCACACTGCTGGCAGCCGGTACCAGCACCTACGATGTGTACTGGTTCGCCAGCACGGTCTTCCTGCAGGTCGGTGATAAGGCCGGGAAACTGCAGCATGTCAAACCCATGTTTATCACACCCCTGGTCTACGCGGGCTGGAAATCCGAGATGGCCAAGCTTGGCTTTGTGGGGCGCGATGTCTCGATCAGCGAGATCTTGAACGCGGTCGAGTCGGGCAAGACGACAGCCTGGCTGACCAATCCGGGCCAGTCGAACTCGGGGGCAACCGTCTTCTTCGGCTTTCTGAACTACTTTGCCGGCAATGGGCCCGGCGTGGCTTTGACGATGCCGCAACTGGACTCCGCGCCGGTCAAAGATGGCATTACCCGCTTTATTCGGGCAATGGATCAAACGCCACCAAGCTCCGGCACGCTGATGAACGACTGTGTCAAGAACGAAGCAACATGCCGGTCGCTTTTTGTGTATGAGGCACTGGTGATCGAAAAGAACCTGGAGCTTACGGCGCAAGGACACGAGCCACTCTACGTTGTCTACCCAAAGGAGAGCCTAGCGATCGCCGATGCACCAATGGGATTTTTTCCACATCCTGGGGTGGAGAACAGCCGGAAAGATCAGGCGTTTCAGGATCTGCAGAGCTATCTGCTGTCGCCGGAGGCCCAGCAGAAGCTTGTGAGCCTGGGCCGCCGACCGGTGAGCAGCATCGGCCTGACGTTTGACCACCCGGACGCCAAGGTCTTTAACCAGGAATGGGGCATTAAGGCGACACTGAGGCAGCGTCCGATCACGTACCCGGCCGCCGATGTGATCCAAGCGGCGCTGGCACGCTACCAGACGAGCTACCGCCGGCCGACGCATACGATCTACTGTCTCGATGGCTCCGGGAGTATGGCGTCCAAAGGATGGAGCGACCTCGATCAGGCATCGAAGCTGATCTTTGACCAAGCGATTGCTACCGGCTATAACCTCCAGACCCATCCCGAGGACGTTACGACGGTGATGATCTTCGACAGTGCGGTTGTCGGTGGGCCGTGGACGGTTGAGGGCAACGACGCTCAGAAACTCAATGGGCTGTACGACAATATCCATACGTTCAAACCTCAAGATGGAACGAATATGTATGCCTGCCTTAAGCAGGCAGCACAACTCTTTAATCAGCAGGCGAACGATAGCCACAAGCGGTTGATCATCGTGATGACCGATGGGCGGTCCGATACCGACGGTGCCAGCGAAGCTGTCGGCACGATTACGTCTATGAATATCCCGATTATCTCGATTGCCTTCGGCGATGCGGATCCATCACAACTGAAGGAACTGGCAGATAAGACGCGCGGGAGCGTGATTGTCAACACCAACCTGGTCGACGCGCTGCGGCAAGCCACCGGCTACAAATAGGGATCGGCGTCATGATAAAACGAGGACAGTTGGCTGTTCCGGTGGCCTTGCTCGGTGGTGTGGCGGTCTTCGGTGCGACGTTCCTGGTGCTGCGGAGCGCGAACTGGTCGCTTGTGATATCGCTCCTGGTGGCGTCCGTGCTCTTCCTGCTAGCCGCCACCGGAGTCTGGTTGATGGTTGACACACGGAGCACGCGTCAGGTGGAGTTCGACGTCTACAGCGCCGAAGCCGAACTCAAGGTCAGGGCAGTGTTGAAACAACTTAGCGAGATCCGGCGCCACGCAGCGACGATTGTTGCGCCGCAGACGAAGCAACTCATCGAGCAGGAGTGTGCGGATACGGAGGTACTGATTACCCGAATCCGAGAGCGCAACTCGAACGCGCTGCTATCGACGGCGACGATTCTGCAGGGGCATATCGCAAACCTCGTCGTTGTGATCGACCAGTATGTCGACATTCAGCAGCATCCGCGCTACTTCGATGCACCCGATGAGAAACTACGACAAGGCGAAGCCGCGATCGCGGGCTTCGCCGATTTCTTGGTGAAAAGCATCAAACTGGTCGAGCGTGGGGATACCCTGGGGTACGACGTCGCCCTCAAGATGCTTGAAGCAACGAAATATAGTGCACTCACATAAGGAACGCAGATGAGCCGTACCCTTCGGTTTGGCATCGGTGCCGGCCTGGTACTTATTACGTTGATAACCGTCGTGTTACTATCGACCGTTTTCCGGCCGACAGCAGCACCCGCTGGGCCGCCGGCAATCACGGTCACCTGTCTCGGCGGCAGCGAGAAGACGGGTCTCATGGCCGATCAGGAGGTAAAGCAGATCCTGCAGTCTAAATACGCGCTTACGATTGATTTCCGCGCGACGGGGTCGCTGGACCAGGTGCTGCTCTCGACAGATGAGCTCAAACAGCGCGGCGTCAACTGCCTGTGGCCTTCCAGTGCCAGCGCGCAACTTGTCTTTGAGGCGAAACATAACCTCGCGGACTATCCCGGCTACCGGGCGGAGACGGTGCTTAACTCACCGGAAGTGATCTATGCCGGCCCCGAAGGCGTCACCGCACTCAGCACTATTGGGATCGTCGAAAAACGCAATGACCGCTATTTCATTGTCAAGATGAAAGAGCTGTTACTTGCGAATGTTCTGAAAGGGAAGACTTGGACGGATATTAACGCACCGACATTACGCGGTCCAATCATCGTTGAGAGTACTAATCCTACCCAATCGAACAGCGGCTTCACGTTGTATCTGTTGCAGCTGAGTATTGTGTCGACCAACGATGTCTACAGACCACCAACGATCCAAGAAGCTCGTGTGGCCTTGCCAACGATCAAGGCGCTCTACGACGCGCAAGGACTCCAGGCCAGGAGCTCTGGTTTCGGCTTTGATCAATGGCTGCTGGAGGGTGGCGAACTAAGCTCGCCGCTGTACGCAGGCTATGAATCGCAGATTATTGAGAAGGTGGTGCAGAATCCGCAACAGGCCACGCAGATCTTGAAGGATGTGCGCATCCTGTATCCAGACCCAACTGTTTATAACGAGCATCCGGTTCTGGCGCTCAACAAAGACGCAGGGCGGCTCATCGACGCGCTTAAGGATCCCCAGATTCAGAGCATCGCTTGGAAACGGTATGGTTTCCGCTCGATCCTGCTGGGTGTTACGGATCTAACGGCGTTCCCCAACATGCCCCTGGCAGACAGAATTCAGACAACCAAGCTGCCGAGTGCGGAGGTCATTCTGATGCTGCAGGAGTGTCTAAAAAATGGTGCCTGCAGCAAGTAGTCGATTCGCTTAAGGAGACTGGTATGACAACTTCAAGTGGCAACCTCCAGGTACAGTTTCCGCGGCCTGTGGGTGTGAGTACACAACTCATCGTCCCCCCGTCGCCTGAAGGTCAGGCCAATGAGTATATGATGCAGTTGGCCGGCAGCCAAGCGACCCGCCAGCAACTGATCTGCAAAGATTTATTGACGGGCCAAAGTCTGGCCAATGCTCAACAACTCGCTGCGGAGTTGTACCCGCAGATGCTCGCCAATACGCAGATCTTTATGGAGTTCGGCAAAGATGCGATCGCGGGCATGAACTCGTTGATCGATCAACTGCTCCGTGAGGTCACACCCGTTGATATTCCGGAGCTTACAGCGCTGATGCGCGACCTCAACAACGAGATGCGCAAGATCCGCGGTAAGTACGACATTTCTGACCCACAGACGCGCGAGAAGCTGGAAAAGTGGGCTCAGGGTGTGCGCGGCTGGTTTGGACGGCACAAGTCGCTGCTGGAAGCACTGATGGAAGATGCGATGTCGCTGGAGCAGCAACTCGACCGTGCCACGTCACGCCTGGCCGGTAAGGCGCAGCAACTCGTGCGTAACGTCCATATGTACGACCAGCTTTACACGACGAACGAGCAGGAGATCATGAACGTGATTGGCACCATTGGGGTGATGGAGTTGATTCGCGATATGGCGACGCGCGATGTCGCCACAATCACGGTCGATCCGAACAATCCGGGCGACCGCCTACGGTCGGAACGCAAGCGCTTGATCGCCGAGTTCGTCAACAACATGGAGATTAAGATTGCGGAGTACAAGAATCGGCTCTTCGTCGGCTGGACCACCTCGCCACAAGTGACGAATATGCGCACGCTCGACATCGGCCTGGCGCAGAAGCTCGATCTGCTGATCAACTTGACGATCCCGGTCATGAAAGGAACCATCCTGCAATGGCGCATGATGATCCAGAGTCAGCAGGGGGCGATGATGGAAAAAGTTGTCGCCGAGGCTGCGAACGAGTGGTTGACAGCGTATGCCAACGCCGGGGCACAGGCGGTGCCACTGATTGCTGAGGCGGTTCAGACGCCGTCGCTCACGCCACAGACGATTGCAGCAATGGCCGGAGCAGTGGAGCAACAGGCACAGGGCATTATGGACGCATACGCGACCGGCAAACAGCGCCGGGCCGAGGTCGATGACGCCATCGTGACCGCACAACGAGTCATTCAGAACGCGACCGAGCGTGTGAGCGATAATGTGGTGAACGATCTGGTGTCGAACGCAACCAGACGTCTGGAGACGACCTAGCCATTCGAGACGCTCTTAGGTCACCAGCGGTGAACTGGTGATAGCCCGTACGGCTCCGCCCGTCCGGTCGAGCCAAAGAGATGAAACGCTCCTTAAGAACGGCGCAGTGCTCAGCACGCGAACGTCGGCACGAAACTGCCCCGGCACAGAGCCGGGGCAGTATTCTCACGTGAGCAATCGTTTTATCGTGGTCCTCCCATGAGCTCGGCCGGGTTCAGTTTTGATACTGTGCGAAGAATTGCCAGATCAGGGTGCTGGCATCAATGTCGAGGCTCGTCAGCCCAAACCATGGTAAGAGTTGACCGCCCGGCCAGGTGTGGCCACCATTGGTGATGGTGTACAACTGCGTCTGAACACCGCTTGCGCATCCGCCAATCGCACGCAGTTGTTCGGTCGTACCATCGGTCAGCACGGTATTGGGCATGTTGGTTGTGGTGGCAGGGGCGGTGCAGGAGGCAAGCGAAGCCCACTTGTTCTGAGCATCGGTTGCGCCCATCAAGTGCTTGCCATCTCTGAGGCCGGCCCACCCGGTATAGGACCAGATGGTGTCAGCTGTGCCATGAAAGGTAAGGTAGGGCATGGGATGAGCGACTGGGCAGGCATAGGTGCTGGACATGTGGCCGGAGACGGAAGCAATGCCGGCCAATTGCGAACTAAGGTTGCAGCCTAACTCCTCGGTCATTTGGCCGCCCTCGGAAAAGCCCATCGCGTAGATCTGATGGGCATTCACCGCGAAGCTGCTACGCAGCTGCTGGATCATCGCCGAGATAAAGGCGAAGTCGTCTTGCGGTGCGGTCCCGTCCATGTTCCAAACGCCCTTGAGTGCATCTGGATATGCGGCGATGACGCCATAGGTATCGGCTACCGTGTTGAAGTGAGTGAGGCCGGACATATTCGGACCGTTGTCCTTGGAGGCGTGCAGGGCCACGACCAGTGGCAGGGCGGTCGTGCCGGTGTAGGAGACGGGAAGGTGGACATGATAGGTACGTTGATAGCTACCAACTTGGATGGTGTAGTCCGTGAGGCCGCTCCAGGGGGTAGCGGCGTGGGCGCTCTGCCTGGAGCTAAGAGCGGTAAGGCAGATGATGGTCAAGAGTACGAGCGTGAAACGTCGTGGCATGATGGTACTCCTCGGTTTAATTCGGGAGCCCGGCTATCCAGACAATCCTGGACCCGTGGCTTTGCGTCCCCGCCTTACGACGGGTTTGCCTGTTCGGTAAACCGTGGAGCGGCATGGCCCCGCAGTTGCGTGATGTGTATATCATACCGCCGCGGGTGAGATGTGATGAGGGGCCGCTAGTCCTGCTGAGCTACGCCCATCAGGTATGCACCAGCTATTATTCGATGGCTAGGTAAGAAAGCTTTAGATCGCGCTTTTGCAACGAGCGTCGCTGCACAGTGCGGGCAGCTCATCCTGCGTCTTTGCATCCATATCGCTCGGCTGCAAAGCTTGCTATACTTATGCGCATGTTTACAACGTGTGGGCAATATGCGCGAAATCACGCAGATATGAATGTTTTTTGGGAAGCGAGGTAGGGCCATGGCATCACCGTTTCCCGGCATGGACCCCTATTTAGAGGCCGCCACCCGTTGGCCAGGTGTCCATCACCACCTGCTCTCGGCCATCGCCGAAACGCTTGGTGATACACTCGCGCCAGCATTTGTCGTAGCTGTTGAGGAACGTGTGTACATCGCTACACCGGGTGATCTGCTGCGGATGCCCTCGGTCCAACCGGATGTGTTCCTGGTCGAAGCTAGCAATCAGGCACCGCAGGGCACTGGCGCTGTAGCTATTACGCCGCCGCTCTTAATCGAGCCTCTGGAGGAAGAGCAGGTGCGCGAGCGCTACCTAGAGATTCTGGACGCCGAGACGCGTGCTGTGGTTACGACGATCGAGCTGCTCTCACCAGCGAACAAGGCTACAGGGACGACGGGTCGTAAGAAATTCCTATACAAACGACGACGCATCCTTGCTTCTCGGACGCATTGGGTCGAGATCGATTTGCTGCGAGTGGGAGAGCGCCCAGCTGAAGTGCAGGGCCGGGGTTCATACTACGCGTTGCTGCACCGTGGCGAGGCGGAGGCACCATACGAGGTTTGGGTTGCCATGTTGCGGGAACGGCTACCGGTCATCGCGGTGCCAACGCATGCGCCCTTGCTAGACACACCACTCGATCTCCAGGCGATGATCGAGTTGGCCTACCGGCGTGGGCACTACGACATTGCGATTAATTACGACGCCCCGGTCCCAGCGCCGCCATTGGGCGCAGACGACGCGGGATGGGCACGGGAGCGCATTGTGGCATGGGAAGACCGGCATGCTAACGGTTGAGGAACCGTGCACTAAGGCCATTGAGAAGATCTTAGCCCTCACTGCTAGATCCGTCCAGCTGAGCCAAAAAGCTGTAGCTTCTCGGCAACCACGGCTTGCATGGCTGCCACCGCAGTCTGCAACAGGGCGAGGAGGTCCGGTGATTGGGAGCTGCCCAAGCTTGACTTAAGTGCGCCGAGATAGGCTTCGCGAAGCTCGGTATTGACATTGAGCTTGCGGACGCCGAGTGCAATGGCGCGGCGTACCAGGGGAGCGGGCAGGCCGGAGGCACCGTGTAGGACGAGTGGCACGGGGATGGCGCGTTGGAGCAGGGCCAGGCGGTCGAAGTCAAGCTGCGGCGCGCCGTGGTAGTGACCGTGCACATTGCCGATACAGACGGCCAGCGCGTCAATGCCGGTTTCGGCGGCGAACGAGGCGGCTTGCTGGGGGTCGGTGAGCTTCGCTTCGTATTCGGGCACGGTTAGGCCATCTTCGGTACCGCTCAGCAGCCCAAGTTCGGCCTCGATGAAGCCACCGGAGGCGTGGACGAGCTTGGCCATCTGCCGAGTAAAGGTGACGTTGTCGTGGTACGCGAGGTGTGAGCCGTCGGCCATGATCGAGGTCAGGCCGGCGGCCATGGATGCCTGGATCGCATCCGGTGAAGCGCTGTGATCCAAATGGACCGAGATCGGCACGCTGGCATGTTTGGCGGCGGCGAGGCACAGGGCAACGAGAGGTGGCCCACCGTATGCGAAGGCGCTCGGATGAAGTTGCAGCAGCGCGGGACTGCGCTCGGTCTCAGCGGCCAGCACCACAGCGCGCACGCCTTCGAGGTTATAGACGTTGAAGGCGCCGAGCGCATAGTTGCCTTGCTGGGCGGCTTGGAGCAGTTGACGTGTAGACACGAGCATGGCATTAGCCTACGCGCTTGAGCGTGTTGACCACATCGCACAAGGCCTGGGGGCCGCCGACGTTGCCGGGAAAGACGATATAGGTCAGATCGGGATAGCGGCTGTCGGGGCCGAGTTGCCAGACGGGCACGCCCGGCAGCAGTTGCCCACGCACCACGGCGCGCTTGACATCTAACGCTTGGGTGGCGATGTCGCTTGAGGTAATACCGCCTTTCGCCAGGAGGTAGCGTGGCCGAGTCTTGATCGCGCGGACGATAGCGACCAGACTGGCTGAGATCTCCCGGCCGATTGCTAGGCTGTGAGCGGCATCAGTGGCAACGACCAGTTGGCGACTGGTGTAGATCACAACATCCTGATTTGCCCGCAAGGCACGATCCGCAACAGCGGCCACGCGCTCAATCTCGGCCAGGCGGCGATCAGTATCGAGCAGCGCAGCAACGGCGATCTCGACGTTCACCGTGTTTGTCTGGCCCAGCAAGGCGGCGACCTGGGCCGAGGTTGAAGGAACATAGGAGCCAACGACAATCAGGCCACCGCCCGAGCTAGGAAGCGCAAGTTCGGTGGGGACGAGGAGGGGACGCGGGGCGAGGCCGGCGCGCACCTGCACAAACGAGGCGGCAGTGCGATACAAGAAGCGCTGGCCGCGAGCCTCGGCGCGCAGCAGTGCGAGCGTCAGAACCTGCAGATCGCGCATGCTGGCGGCGTTGACGATGCAGATCCGACCGTCCTTGAGTTGGAGAAGCTGTTGTTCCACGCGCTCGGGTCCGCCCCTCCGGAGGTCGTGGAGCGAAATAGAGGCTACGGCAGCGGATGGGATCTGGTCGTTCGTCTTTTCCGCAACCCATTCACGGAGGTTGGAGGCACGGTAACCAAAGGCAGCGTCGTGGGCAAACTCGGTGGCACCGGCCTGGACAAGCTGTTCGCCCTGAGCAACGTAATGTACATCGTTGATGGTATAGCGCCCGCCTTCCAGGAAAAACGGGATGATCAGCCAGCCGTCGAAGGGCTGATCCAGCGCGGCAGCGAGGGCAGTTACTTCGCCCGGAAAGTGACCGCGCAAGGTCGAATCACTACGGCTGACTACATCGAAGTCGCGCTGGGCCGCTTGCCCGGCAAGCACTAGGTTACGGCCGATTTCGCGGTTCAGGGCCTGGGCTTCCGTCAATGGCAGGCTGCGGGAGTTGGTGAGCAGGTAAAACGCCGGGGCGTCGGCGGCTAACTCAGTGCGTAACCGGTCCACGGACCATGCGGTGAGGACGGGGATATCGTGCACCGTCTGGGTGCCGGTAGGGTCGTCATCGAGCACTACCAGTTTGCGACGGGTGGCGGCGATCTCCTGCTGGATGGCGGGCAGCAGGTCAGTCGACCACTCGGGCGGCAATGCAGCGAGCAGGTATTGCCGGTCGTAGCTGTCAGCCATCGGCGATCACTTTCCGGTGCCGGTGGCCGGCTGCGAAACGATCTGAACGCCCGTGCGTTGCTCGTAGACGCGGGCTACGGCGACAGCACTATGCGTTTCCTGCCCGGCGGCGACGGCCGCAGCAAACAGATCGTGGGTTAGCTGAGTTACGGGAACCCACGCGCCCAAGAACTCACCCGCCGCGAGTGCATAGCCACCATCCTTGTAGTGCAAGGCAAGCTCACGGCCGTGGCCCAGGTCGCCGGACAAGAGCTGCGGGATCATCGAGTCAAGCACACGCGAGCCACCAAGGCCGTTGCCGACCGCCTGGTAGATGGCTGCGAGATCGGCGCCCGCTTTGGCAGCTAAGGCAAAGGACTCGGCGACGGCGCAGAAGGTAGCTTCCATCAACATTTGGTTCACGTATTTGGCAACCAAGCCCAGGCCGTTACCACCGATGTGCGTGATGGTGCGGCCCAACGCCTCGAACAGTGGGCGACAACGCTCAAGGGCCGTCGTGTCGCCGCCGACCATGATGCTGAGGGTGCCGGCCTGCGCACCGGCTTCACCGCCACTGACCGGTGCGTCGAGCATGGTGGCACCGCGTTCAGCCACGAGCGTGGCGAAGTGGCGGCTGCTGGCGAGGGTACTGGTGCTCATGTCGATCACCAGTTGGCCGGGTTGTAGGCAACTGAGCAAGCCCTCACTGCCTTCCATAGTCTGCCGCAGGGCGTCGTCGCTGGGTAGCATGAGAATGATGGCACCGGCGTTGGTGACGGCGGTCTGTAGTGAATCTGCCGTGGGGACGCCAGCCTGAGCGAGGTGCTGGAGTGGCGCGGAGGCTACGTCAAAGGCTTGGACGACAAAGCCGGCGCGATGGAGGTTGAAGGCCATGGGTCCACCCATGCGCCCGACGCCGACAAAGCCAACACACTGGATCGCAGCTCGATCATCCATGTAGCACCTAACGATATGTAGCCGGCAGACTGGCGAGTCCAGTAGTGCAAGTGTAGCAGGGCTACGCAGGCGCAAGCAAATCATAAGCAGTTGCGAGTGCACGTATACTATGGGCAGGTCTCCCCACGGACGGGTCTTGAAATCGAAGGATCTGCATGGACACTATTAAGTACACGTTACCCGAAGAGCGCATGCCGACCGCTTGGTACAACATCCAGGCCGATCTGCCGGAGCCGCTGCCGCCGGTGCTCCATCCTGGGACACACCAACCGATCGGGCCGGCCGATCTGGCACCGCTGTTCCCGATGGAATTGATCAAGCAGGAAGTTTCGACCGAACGGTATATTGAGATCCCCGAGGAAGTGCAGCAGGTGTATCGCCAGTGGCGCTGCACACCGTTGTTCCGGGCACACCGATTAGAACGGATGCTGGATACGCCGGCCCATATTTATTACAAGTATGAAGGTGTGAGTCCTGCGGGTAGCCATAAGCCCAATACGGCTGTGCCGCAGGCGTATTACAACAAGCAGGAAGGTGTACGCAAGCTTGCGACGGAGACAGGCGCGGGGCAGTGGGGCTCCTCGTTAGCGATGGCCTGTGCCTTCTTTGGCCTGGAGTGCGATGTGTATATGGTGCGCGTGAGCTATGATCAAAAGCCGTACCGCCGGGCATTGATGGAAGCTTTCGGCGCACGGGTCACGGCCAGTCCCAGTCCGATGACACAATCCGGACGCGCGGTGCTGGCGGAACATCCCGATTCATCGGGCAGCCTGGGCATCGCGATTTCGGAAGCGGTGGAGGTTGCGGCAACGAGTGGTGGAACGATCAAGTATGCACTGGGCTCGGTGCTTAATCATGTGTTGATGCACCAGACAATCATCGGCGAGGAAGCCTTGCTCCAGCTCGAAATGGCGGGCGAGTATCCCGATATTATCGTGGGCTGTACGGGCGGTGGCTCGAACTTCGCGGGCATCGTCTTGCCGTTCTTGGCGGCGAAGTGGCGCGGCGATCGCAATACCCGCATTATCGCGGTCGAACCGGCGGCCTGTCCGAGCTTGACAAAGGGACCGCTAGCCTACGACTATGGCGATACGGCCAAGCTGACACCCCTGGTCAAAATGAATACGCTCGGCCACGACTTCGTCCCACCGGGCTTTCATGCCGGTGGTCTACGCTATCACGGCATGGCATCGATCGTGAGCCATTTGAAGCACCTCGATGCGATCGAGGCACGGGCCGAGCCGCAGTTGCGCTGTTTCGAGGCGGGGCTGATGTTTGCGCGGGCGGAGGGTATTATCCCGGCCCCCGAGGCTAACCATGCAGTCCGTGGGGCTATCGACGAGGCACTGCGCTGCAAGGCCGAAGGCAAAGGGCAAACGATCCTGTTCAATCTGTGCGGCCATGGACACTTCGACATGCAAGCGTATATCGACTATCAGGCAGGTAAATTACAGGATTACGAATACCCACAAGAAGAAATCGCGATGGCGCTGGCGGGCTTGCCGAACATTGGCTGAACCGCTGGAGGCGATGTTTAGACACTGTTGCTATGCTCAGATAGGCTGCTGCTAGAGAACTGTTAAGACGTCCGGTTTACAAACACTATAAATCGATATAATATGTAAACCGGAGGTGGTGCTATGAGCATCGGTGAACGGATAAAAAGTGCGCGTGTGATGGCGCGGTTGAGTCAACGTGACCTTGGAGAAGCAGCGGGGGTCAGTGCAATGGCTATTTCCAAGTACGAGCGGAATCAGGATGCACCAGGTTCCGGCGTGCTACTTAATCTTGCACACGCGTTGGACATAAAACTCGAGTATTTCTTCCGGCCCGTTACTGTCAGCGTCTCCAGGCCCACGTTTCGATGTCATATTTCCCTCTCCCGGGGCAATCAAGACAGGATCCTGCTGGCTATTCAAGAATGGCTAGAGCGCTACCTTGAGGTAGAAAGTCTGTTTGAGAACGAGGGATGTGCCACTCCGTTTTCGCACTTTCGGCGTGCTATTACATCCATGGATGACATCGAGCAGGCTGCGCTGGGTCTGCGTGAGGAATGGCATTTGGGAGATGGCCCGATTGATGGCTTAATGGAAGTGATAGAGGCACACGGCATCAAAGTCGGGCTGGTAGTTGGTCAGCCTGATTTTGATGCGTGTACCTTTTGGGTGAACGACACGCTACCGGTGATCGCAGTCAAGGGCGACGTGCCGGGAGACCGCCAACGCTTCAACCTTGCATATGAGCTAGGGCATCTCGTCTTAGACATCCCCGAAGAATTGGATGCGGAAAAAGCGGCACATCGTTTTGCCACTGCATTTCTGGTACCTGCTACCGACGCACAGTGCGAGCTAGGGCTTCGTCGCCGTAACCTGGGCGAGTATGAATTACATCTCCTTAAGCACAAGTATGGCATGAGTATGCAGGACTGGGTCTGCCGAGCGAAGGATCTTGGTGTGCTGAGCGAGCAAGACGCTGGGCGACTATTTGGGCAGTTTCGCAAGCGCGGCTGGCGCGAGATAGAGCCGGGCGATGTGTTTCCACCAGAAGAGTCAGGGCGGATGAAGCGACTGGTGCTCCGGGCACTCAGCGAAGACATGATCTCAGAGAGCCGTGCGGCAGAGCTACTTGGAATGCCTTTGGCAGCATTTTACGCTTGGGAAGCAGAGCAGCACGGAGGCTTCCCTGTCGCACTCAGTCTTTGATGCAAATGTACTTATTGATGGTCATGTCGGGGGCTGTTTGGAGCACTTTTTCCGCCTGCCATATGCGGCGGTCGTCCCGGATGTTATCGTCGCGGAGGTACAAGAGCTACGCGGTGCAGCATTACAAGCGTACCGGCTACAGAGCGTGGAGCTGTCAGGTGAATAGGTGCTACAGGTCCAAGAACTCAGAATCCGCTACCGCCGGCTGTCAGTTAACGATCTATTTGCCTTAGTGCTTGCTCAATCGCTCGGTGCACTATTACTCACCGGCGACGAGCATCTCCGTAAGGCGGCAACACAAGAGCAGATCAACACGCATGGCACTCTATGGCTTCTCGATGAAATCGTGCGCTTGGAAATTATTTCTACGCTTCAGGCAGTGGACGCGTTGCAGCGCATGCTTGATGGACGCAGACGCTTGCCGTTGGCCGCAAGCGAGATGAGACTCCGAGTGTGGAGGAGATGAACCGCTATTTTGCTGTACCGGCAGCTACGGCGCGTAGATGGCGCACGTAATCCACCAAATCCCAGATTTGGTCACTGGTCAAGCGCTGACCAAAGGCCGGCATGGCAGAACCTGGGAAGCCATCGTGAATCCAGCCATAGATTTGGCCATCAGGATGTTGGTCGACGTGCGGCGCGGTTAAGTTGGCAGGGGGAGGATTGAGGGTCCGCGCCGCCAGGCCATCGCCATGGCCAGCAACGCCATGGCAGGGAGCACAGTTCGCTTTAAAGATTGGAGTCGCACGGCTGATAGAAGTTTGGCGCGGCGCGCCGAGGGCGTAGGGCGCACCGAGCGCGGTAGGCACAAGCCAGGTGCCGGCAGCAGCCAGAATAAGAAGCCAACTCACCACAAAACCGAGCGCTTGTTGGCGCTTACGGCCCCACTGGGTCCAGGCGGCAGCAACCAGCCCGACCACCAGCAAACCGAGCGACGTGGCCGTCCAAGGGGTCCAAAAGGATGGCGGCAACGGGGCCGGGCGTGCCGGCAAGGGCACGGCATCAACCACCGGTACGTGAAAGGTTGCCACCAAAGGTGCCGCATTGGCCGGTGTCACCGTGACCTCAACATCCCACGTCCCAGCCATACTAAACGCCCCCATCCCATCATAGCGGCCCGGCACGGCAGCGACAGCGGGTCTGGGTACCGTCGTCATTTGCATGCCGGGCATGATGAAGTTCACCATGACCTGGGCGTCGGGCATAAGCTGGCCCTTGGGGTCCATGACCTGGACCATGACGCCTTGTTCACCGGTGGCCGGCGTCGTATTAAGCGTCAGTGAATAGCCGTTGACCTGCTGGGTTTGTTGGATGGGTTGCACCGGACCACCGGCCTGTGCCTGGACACTGCGGTACACGAACAAGCTAGCGACCACCAACAGCATCAACCCTATGTTTTTGTAACGATGCATACGTCTCCTGCTCCTCTGCTATGGAATATCAATGGGAAAGCTTGCCGTAACATCCTCTAACCCTCGTCGCCGGACGAGCACGATGACCTGCCAGCGCCCGGCCAAGCTCAGGACGGGACTACGCGCCTGATAAGTACCTGCCTGTTGTGGCTGCAACTCAACCAAGGTTGTACCGAGCTCCTGATCAAGCTTACTCACCTGCAAGCGCACACGATCGGCAGCAACGGGAGCGCCCGACTGTTTGACCGTCACGGTGAATTGCCGCTCCCCAATCGCCTGCGTATCCAGCGTCAGGCCAATTTCAAGCCCACCAGTGATGACCGATCCGTGAAAGGGCGAGGGTGTGGGCGTGGCCGAAGGAGGTGCGGTGGGGCTGGCAGTCGGCACCGGGCTTGCGGTCGGGGTTGGTGTGGCGGTGGAGACGGTGGCGGTAGGTACCACGGGAACAGGGGTGCTTGATGCACCCGCTGTCGGAGCCATCACCATACCTCGCATATTAGCATCGGCAGGTGGCGGCGTTTGTACCAGTCCGCTGGCTGCCAGCAGAACCAGCATAGCGACACCACTTTCGAGGCCGATGGTGCCACGTAAGCGATCAAGGAGCCGTCGGGCAGGGCCAGAGCGACCCGCGACGGTAGCGATTTGGGGACGTGCCATCAGCCAATGGTAGCCACCCAACAGAAAAGCAACCGCAGCCAGGGCCAGTTTGAGCAACAAGGTACGACCATAGCTCGTGCTGATTAATTCACCTGTGCTGGTGAATTGAGTGAGTGAGCTATAGGTGCCTGTCGCAATTAACACGCCGACGGCGATTACTGATACGCGGCTAAACATGCCGACAAGCTGGAGCGTCAGCGGCGTACGCTGCTCCACGGGCAAGCGACGCGTACACACGAGCAACAGCAGGAGCATCGCGAGGCCACCGGCCCAAAGGGAGGCCATTGCATAATGTACGGCATCGGTGGCGACTGCCAGCACGACGCCATGCTGTAGCGCGGCGGCATGGCTCATCAGGCTAAAGCTTAATAGGAGGGGCAGGGCGACCAGCAGGGCTCCGACCAATGGTAAGGAGCGTAGTTGCCAGAAGGCAGGCACAAGGAGCGGGACGAGGAGTAGCGCGCACCATACGCGCAGCGCCCACAGAATACCCCAGCGACTCGCAAGCAAGGGCACAAGGACGGCCGGCTGAAACACTTGCCCCATGCCTTGATCGCTCACGGTTGCAACCTGTAGCAGCAGGGTACCCGCAACCCCCAGCCCGAGACATAGGAGTGCAACGCGCAAGGTGCGGCGCCACATGCGGGCTAAACCGTTCAGGGCGGGGGCAGCACGAACGGCCAGCGGCCGCAAGGCAACTAACCCCATAAAAACCGCGCCGATCAGTAAGGCCACACCAAACAACTCCAGCCAACGGATCACTACGGCAAAGAGCGTAGGTTCCTCGCTGACGTCATTGGAGGTTGGAGGCAGCGTCGGGCTCGTTCCCGGAGGCAAGCTCGTCGGTGTGGCGGCGAACGGCGTGCCGACGGTCGTGGCACCACTCGCGCCTTGGCTTGCCGTCGGTGTGGCGACTCCACTAGCACCACTTGCGGCCTGGCTTGCCGCCGGAGCTGGACCAACCGTAAACACGATTGTACCGTTGGTTTTATGACCATCATCCGCCGAAACCGCCCGCCAAACCACGGTATAGGTGCCGGGAGCCAGTGGGCTTAGGGGTAAAACCAGCTCTGTAGGATCGTCGGTCGCACGACTCGCAGGCTGGGGCGTAGCAATCGTAGCACCATTCGCGGCAACGATGGTCGCGCTGCTGAACGCAGGATCGACCCGCTCGCTATACCACAAACGAACCGCAGTTGGCGGCGTCACCAGCACCGCCCCATAGGCTGGATCCGAGCGAACCAGTTGGGCGTGGGCACTCACAGTCGGTACAGCGGCGAAGAAGAGCACGAGGGCAACAGCGGCAAGCGTTAAACGACGGATAGGCAAAAATATCATCATCATTCCTGGGAGCCGTGCACATGCACGGCTCCCGCTACCCGGTTTAGCTCTGGTAAGCTGAACGACGACGCACGGTCCAGCCGAGCAGGCCAAGCGTTAGGGCAAGGGCATAGAGCCAGCCAAACTGCGGTGCCGAACTGCCGGTGCTGGGCAGCGTGGGCGCAGAGCTCGTGGTTGGGGTCGTACCGGACGACGGTTGCCTGACCGCAGGGCCTTGGACGGTAAAGGTAATTTCGCCGTTCGTCACACCATTATCATCCGCCGTGATCGCTTGCCAGTGGATCGTATAAGTCCCGGCCCCAAGTCCGGGCTTTAAGGTCACTGCTAACGTCTTGTGGTCGACATCGTTGAGATCAACCTTGCCATCTCCGGCATCAACTTGCTTGCCGGCAGCATTGGTCACGAAGATAGAAGGGCCGGTCGCTTTCAACTCCTCATCGAAGATCGCGACGATGTGAGATGGCATGGTCGTAAGAACCGCACCATTCGCCGGATTTGAGCTTACCAGCTTGGCGTGGGCCGACACGAGCGCCGGTTGTGCCAGCGCGAGCACGAAGAGGACAGCCGCCATATATTTCATTGAACGCATGATCATAACTCCTTGGAATAGTACGTATAGCGTGATCCCGTGTATCTGCCTGGGGCAGATGCGGCGAACAAGCACGCGCCAACTGCGGGGCCGAAGCCCTGCGGCGAGCAAACGTGTCGATAGTGCGGAGTTACCCGTGAATACGGGGCGGGGGCAATGATGGGGGCATAACCCACGGCTGCAGACGAAGCGAGCCACGCACCGGCAACCTATGCCAGATCGGCCACCAGGCCACGCCAAAAGCGGTGACCAGGATCGCAGGAAAGATTGCCTGGAGCGGGATGTGCTGGTCCGTCGGCAACGGAGCACCAATCGAGCAGGGAACCTCAGCAGTGGTTACTGAAGTGTCGGCGTGGTGCATCTGAGCATGAATGGAGTCTAGGAGCGCGCAATGCACAACGCAGAGCAATGGTGCCCCGAGACTGAGCACCAGGATCAACAACGCGCAGCCGCCGGTCCACAGCCACCAATATGGCCGCAACCAGAACGGCTGGCTCCTATACACATCCTGCTCGCGAAGTCGAGCCGATCCATCCATCAATCATTAGTATACTCGACAACGCGAGTGAAAAGAACTGAGGGATGAGGACTGAGTGAGAAAGCGATCTGCGGTTACACCTGGAGGTCGATTGCGACCGGGAGCGAGGTACGTCCCCATTCCGTTAAGTCATCCTCCGAGTGACCCTCATATTTTTCAAGGATCAAGCGCCGAGCCAGCGCATCTTCCTCGGTAGCTGTGACAACGCGCGCTGCGCCTGCCAGCTCAACCTCGTTGATGCGCACGCTCACCTCGGGCTGGTGTTGGGCGTTTTTAACCCAGTCGGCGTTGTTGCCACTGCCCGCCAGCATATACAGCACCGGAGCCTGCAGGGCAAACCAAATTTCGATGGTATGCGGTTTACCTGTGACCCGTCCCGTCGTCGTGAGATAGCAAAATTCCGTGTTAGCCAAGGCTGGCAAATCGATGGTCATTGCGATGTACTCCTCGTTTCAACGCTGTACGCTTGAGCTCATTGGGGGTCACCTAAGCCGCTTCGAACGTGACCGGTAAACTCTCGACACCATACACGATTGAGCTAGGAAGTGGTACCAGAACGGTATCGGGGACGCGCTCAATCGACTCGAAGCGATCAAGCAGCAGGTCAAGCGCGATTCTTGCTTCTAGGCGCGCGAGCGGCGCACCCAAGCAAAAGTGCACACCCTGACCAAAGGCAAGATGACGGTTGGGCTGACGGTCAAGCTTGAACGTTTCAGGCTCAGGGAACTGTGCCTCGTCGTGGTTGCCGGAGCCGATCCAGCTGACCATGAATGAGCCCGCAGGGATCTGCTGATCGCCGATCAGCGTGTCCTGCGCCGCGACTCGGAACATCGATTGTACCGGCGAGCGGTAGCGCAGAACTTCTTCGATGGCCGCAGGGAGCAGCGTGCGATCCGCGCGCAGCTGCTCCCAACTGCCGGGATGATCCGTGAAACACAGCAAGGCATTACCGATTAGGTTCGTTGTTGTTTCGTTGCCGGCCACGAGCAGCAGTGCGCAGAAGCCGAGCAACTCTTGCACAGACAGATGCTCGCCTTCGATCTGGGCCTTCAGCAGAGCACTAATCAAATCATCACCGGGGGAGTTGCGGCGCTGCTCGATCATCTGGACAAAATAGGTGCCCATCTCGCGCTGAGCAGTGCCATGGGCATTATTGCCCGGTGAGCCCGGCGGCGGGGTCGCTACAATCGCATCCGACCAGTGTTTGAAGCGCTCGCGGTCGGCAGATGGCACACCCAGCAGTTCGGCAATTACGATGACGGGTAATGGATACCCGAGATCGTGGATGATATCCATCCGGCCGGTGGATGCTACTGTGTCGAGCAGTTCATGGACAATGGTCGTAATGCGTGGCGCGAGTGCTTCGACTGAACGCGGGGTAAAGGCCTGGGTAACTAGCGTGCGTAGCTGCCGGTGGCGGGGCGGGTCGGTGTTGATCAGACTCGTCGCGAGCGGCTGATCAGGGGTAGCTGCTTGAGCCGGACCGCGGCGCAGCTGCGACGAGAAGTTCGTATAGTCGGACAAGACACGCAGCACATCCTCGTAGCGAAACACATTCCAGGACTGCCGCGCCGGGTCGAAGGCGACCGGCTGCGAGGCACGCATCGTGGCATACCATGGAAATGGGTTCAGTTGATGTGTGATCGAAGTAGGATTGATCATGGAACGGATGCTCCTTAAGAGTGTGGTAGCTCGTTCAGCAGTTCCTGCACGATTTGGTGGATGAGTTCAGGCAACTGGCCGAAGGTATAGGGCGTATAAACACGTTCGGTCCGCTGGTGGTAATCACGGCCCCAGGGACCAACGTTAATGGTTGGCAGGTCTAGTGCTTGCACAGCAGCGTAGTCGAAGCGAATGCGCGATCCATATGGGGGCGTGTTGGCGAGCACCGGGGTGAGATCGCCGGCCTCTTCCATCGTGCCAAGCAGACTCATATCTGAGATGCCGGGCAAAAAGGCACGGAGGTAGACCGGCACACCCTGCCGGCGCGATACCGCCGCCTGGTGGACCGCCACCTCGCGCAGGCGTGTATGACGTGGTCGTGTTTTACCGACCAGCACGGCAGGATAGTAAAAGGACGCGAAGCCGATCACGACCGCCGGGCCGGTAAGGCTGCTCCATTGCCATAACGCTTCCGTCAAGCAGCGGCTCAGCTGCGGCAGACTCAAGTCGAGGTCGCCAGCCAGCCGCTGCTTGAGCTCGGCCCAATCCTGTTCCCTAGCGGCGCCGCCCTGCTCCAGCACGTGAGCCTTAAGCTCGGCAAAGGTCAGCACACGGGGCTGCCAATGTGTTGCGGCATGACCCGTAAGCCCGGCATAGCGGCGGCCTTGCTCGGCCACAGCAGAGGTAGCTTCATCAAGTGCGGTCTGCACCTCGGTCTGGAAGAGTGCCAGCACCTGCGCTGGTGTCCGAGTATGGTTCAGCACGTTATAGACGCACCAGGCTGTCGCCGGGGTGGTTACATCATAATGTGACTTGAGGTCAATTTGTTGCAGACAGGTTGGTGGTGGGGCAACCTCCCCCTCAGCAACATCCGACAGCGCGACGTTGCATTCGAGGCGGCGGGTGATTGCTGCCGCCAACAGGTTGGGATTGAGGCCATCGAAGGGCGCGCCCGCGTGTGTATCACGCCCGATGATATAGGCCGAGGGCAACAGTTTGCCGACACTGCCCAAAAAGATCGCCTGGCCTTCTTCGCCACCGGCGCGGTCGCCCGTCGCATCTAAGTTGATCGCCGCGATGGGATCGAGGCCCCATTGCTGGATAATCGCGGGCAGTTGCGAGGTGACACCACGCATCCCATAGGAGGTGTCTTCTTCATCGGGCGTGGCGATAAACAGGAGGTTACCGGACGACGTCGGAGCTTCAGCACAACGAAAGAGCACTGCGAGGCCGGCAGCTAGGCCACTTTTCATATCAAGCGCACCACGGCCCGGCAGGAATGCACCGCTCTCGAGATCGCGCAGTGCCAACTCGTCGCCTTCACTCTGTACGCTCGTCCGTAAGTCGGCAATGAGCCTAGGCAACAAGGCTTCAGGATTGCATGACCAGGGCTCCAGCGGGCCGTAGTTGGCCAGGCTGACGACATCATAATGACCGGCAAGCACAACTGTCTGTGCGCCGGTGCCCCGCACCAGTGCCCACACGTTGCGGCGCTGGCGGGGATCATTGGAGATTGGTTCGAGCCACACCTGCGCCGGGTGTGCCTGAAAGTACGGATGCTCACGCAGCAACGCCAGCAGGTGATCGGCGAAGGTTACTTCACCGGGCGTGTTGGTCACACTGGCATGAGCTACTAAATTCAGTGTCAGCGCACGAGCAACGTCGTGCCAAGGCGATATCATGAACGATCCTGCGACAAGATGATGGCTCCATATGGACCGAGGCCTACGTTACCATTGTACGGCATATCATCGCGGCCTTCGCCGGTAGCCTCGGTATCATAACTTAGCTCACCACCAAAATCGGGACCGTAGCCAGTCCAGTCGCTGTTGAAGCGCACCTTCCATATCCCAGAACTGGGGAAGCCAATGCTATAGCTGGGGTAGCTTTGCTCGCTGAAGTTAACCACGACCACCACGTCATCACCTGAACCACCTGCCGACCAGCGGTGATAGGCGATGACCTTGGTAGCAGAGTCCACATGGTGCACCACAATATGCTCGCCGCACAAACCACCCGTCGTACCAGATTGGTTGCGACGTAAGCGGATCAGGTCGCAATACAACTGGCGAATACCGCTGTAGCTCTCGGCTTTGTTCCAATCCAAAGGGATCATATCGCTAAAGTAGCGATCCTCCAGAAACTCTTGGCCTTGAAACAGCATGGGAATGCCGGGCGCAGTCAGCGTCAGGACAGCACCCAAGGCTGAGCGCTTGCGAGCCTGCCAACTGCCGGCGTTGCCGGGCCAGATCTCCTCGGGGAGACGTGCGTGGCCATTGGCATTGGCGTCATGCGACTCGGTATAAATCACGCGCGACCAAGCACTCCCATCTAAGCGATGGTCAAGCGCGACGGCAACACCCTGAATATCCCGACTGGCATCATTCTGATCGACCAGAGCACCGCGGACGGCTCCCAGAAAGGCCTCGTCCCATTGCGCATCGAAGCCGGCTCCACCCGCAGCGGTAGGAGTGGTGATCGCAGAGTTGCCCTGCATATCTTCGGCAATGCTGATCTTCCAGGACTGGCTCACATCGATCGCATCGTTGATCTGTTGTATCAAGGTCCAGCCCTCGGGCAGATCTGCCGCTCTGTCGGCGTCGCTTCCATGGACGTTGCGAATATAGTTGGTTGCATCCCAGCGCAGTCCATCCAGGTGGCGTTGCTCAAGCCACATCAGGGCATTATCCAAAAGATACTGGCGCACTTCGCTCCGACCGTAGTCCGGTCGCGTATCACCCCACGGCGTGGCCGCACGCCAATCTTGGTAAAAATAGATGCCGCCCTTGCCGTCGATTTGCCAGCCATCGAACTGCCACAAGTCGAGGTCACCCGGCCCCAGGTGGTTGTAGACCACGTCATACACCACGGCAATCCCATGGGCGTGAGCTGCCTTGACGAAGGTATTCAAACCTCGAAAGCCACCATACGAACTCTCGACCGCGAAGATCTGCGACGGATTATAGCCCCAGGAGCTATCGGTCGGAAATTCGTCCGATGCCATGATCTCGACCACGTTAATGCCCAAATCCTGTAGGTATGGCAACTTCTGCATTGCACTTTCGAAAGTACCTTTGCCGGTATTTGGCTCAGAATGGAAGGTGCCGATATGGATTTCGTAGATCACCATATCATTCCAGGATGGCATTTGAAAAACGTCGGTGCCCCAGTCGAAGGAGGGGTCAGGGATAATGGCATTGCCATTCGATTGCGTCATCTCGAAGGCGTAGGGGTCGTTCTTCCAGAAGGATGCGTCACCGTTCTGGATTAGGTATTTGTATTGTTGACCGATCCGCGCCCCGGCTACATCGCCCGACCAATAGCCGTTATCCTCGCTGGTCAAGGCATCGGCCGTCGCTGACCAGCCATTGAAATCGCCCACAACCGCAATCCCGCGCGCATTGGGCGCCCACACCCGAAAGCTAACACCACCATCACATTGCCTCGCACCCATCCCAGGCAGCGCAGAAACCGGCATATCCATACCTTTCGTCATTGGGAACAACGTGTATTGTAGGCCGAATCGTATCCCGTATCGCAGACCCAGTCTGCTAGTGCGAAAGACGCTGGTGATCGTTGCTCATTTTGGGTTGCTTGCACCATCCAAGGATAGCGTTGTGTCCTTGCTCTATGACCCATCCTAGCAAGGACGGAGCAAAGGGACAACGAGGAAACGAGCAAAAATCTGGTTTCCATAATCTGGATATAAACCAATGATATGCAACCAAATTTTGGATGTCTGCGGGTAAAATCAGCAGGGGTGGTTGACAGAAGTCGTGTTATGGAACCAAGACCCTCGTCGCGATGGGTTCTGCTTAGAAGGCTGCCTCGTCGAGCGCATAGGCGACCGCCTGCTCAGTCGTCAGCGCCTGCCCCTCGGCCCACGCGGCCTCCCAGGCTCCGTGGTCGATCAAAGTCCGGGCCGTCGCCACGTCGCTGTCCAGTTCGATGCGATGCGCCAGCGCATACCCAACGGCCAGCCGCGCCGCCGCGCCAAAGAGCCGCGCCGCTCGCGCCGGCTGATCCTGCCGTCCTGCGCACCCCGCCAAGCCAGCCAGACACGCCGCAATCCCGAAGACTTTGCCTGCGTCGTGCAGGATCGTCAGACTTTCCACTACGTGGGCACGCGCCTGCACCGTATCACCCTGATGTTTGGCGATATGGCCCAGGTTCAGCAAGGGCCAGGCCGCGAAGAGCTTGTCGCCGAGTTCCCGCACAAGCACCAAGCTCTCCGCTTCCAACGCGTAGGCGCGCACATCCTGCTCCTGCAACAGGGCGGTCTCACCCAGACCATGGAGGATCCTTGCGACCCAAGGCCTATCGCCCACCTCGCGGAAGAGCGCCAAGCTCTCCAGCAAGTATGCTTCGGCCCGCCCATAGTCACCCTGATCGCGCGCCGTCGTGCCCAATATCCTGAGTGCGTGGGCGCTGCCTGTCCGGTCATTCACCCGCTGAAAGTGAGCCAGGCTGTCTTCGAGCAGTGCAAACGCGCGCGCGTAGTCACCCAACTGGAGGCCGACGACGCCAAAGTAGTGCAACGGATGTATGCCCCACGCTGCTGCCCCGATCTCATGGAAGAGCGCGAGACTCTCGTCGAGCAGCCGGGCGGATCCGTGCTGATCACTCTGGTCGTCCGCAAGAAGTGCGAGCCGGACGAGGGTTTCTGCAGCATCAAGCGTGTCACCCAGGGTGCGTGCCAGCCCCAGTTCCTCCTGGTAAAACACCTGCGCCTGCTCCCAGTCACCTGCCTCCTCCGCCAGTTCGCCAGCTTCCCGCAGTGCCCGCATCCGGAGGGGGCGCTGCGCTGGGTCGTTGCCTGCAGTGCTGGCAAGGGCTGCGGCCAGCCACTGTCGTTGCTCGCGCAGGTACCCTCGGCTGCGCCAGAAGTCCCAAAGGGCGTGGCACAGCCGGAGTCCCAACTCGCCGGAGGCGCTGCCATCAAGCAGCGGCGCGTCGGGATTTGGCGCCCCTTGCACGGCCCAGGCGAGGGCCGCCCGCAGATTGTCGTGTTCCGCTTCCAGGCGCTGCAGCCAGATCCGCGGCTCGCGCTCACGCAGTTCTAGATCCGCCGTCTCAACGAGTGCAAGGCAATAGCTGGCATGCTGCCACCGTAGCGCTCCAGCCTCGCCACTCGCCGTCAATTGCGCAAGTGCAAACTCGCGGATGGTCTCCAGGCGGCGGAAACGGGGCTCGCCATAGGGGCCATCCACCTGGCGGACCAGACTCTGCTCGACTAAGGTCGTCAGCCCGTCCAGCACATCGACCCCTAGCGCGTCGTCGGCATTACAGACCGTCTCCGCCGCCTCCAGTGTCCAGCCTCCCACAAACACGGCGAGGCGCCGGAAGAACTGCTGGTGGGCCGCGTCCAGCAGATCATAGCTCCAGGCGATGGTGTTGCGGATCGTCTGCTGGCGCTGCGGCAGGTCGCGTGCGCCACTAGTCAAAAACTGCAAGCGATTCCGTAAGCGGGCCAGCAGCGCCGCGGGCGCAAAGAGGCGGCTGCGCGCGGCCGCCAGTTCAATCGCCAATGGCAAGCCGTCCAGCCGGGCGCAGATCTCGGCTACTGCGAGCGCATTCGCGTTGGTCACCTCGAAGTCGGGCTTGACAGCACAGACGCGCTGGATGAAGAGGGCCACGGCATCATACTGCGTGAGCGCCGCCAAGTTCGGCAGGTGGTCGCGGTCGGGGAGAGCCAAGGGCGCGACCGGATACTCCTGCTCGCCCGAGAGACGCAGCGCCGCTCGACTGGTGACCAGCACCTGCAGCCGGGGTGCAGCAGCCAGCAGGCGGGCGACGTCGGGCGCCGCCGCGAGCACCTGCTCAAAGTTGTCGAGTACCAGCAGCGTCCGATGGTGGCGCAGGACCGCAGCCAACTGATCGAGCAGCGGCTGGTCGCGCGTCTCGCGGATTCTCAGTGCCTGCGCGATGGTGGGAATCACGAGCGCGGGGTCACTGATCGGCGCGAGGGCGACGAAGGTCACACCATCCGGAAAGACGGCAACGAACTGCTCGGCGACAGCCAGGGCGAGGCGGGTCTTGCCCATCCCGCCCGGACCAGTGAGCGTCAGCAGCCGCAGGCTCGGCTCCCGAAGCCGTGCTACGACCGCCGCCACCTCCTGCACGCGGCCGATAAGCGGCGTGGCTGGGACGGGCAGATGGTGGCTGGGGCAGGGCTTGTCACGCCAGGGCGCGGGAGCAGCCGGCTGGACAGCGGCGACGACCAGCTGGTCGACAGCGAGCTCGCCACGTGTGCGTTGGAGAAAGGCGGCGCGCTCGGCAGGTGGAATCGTCAGGACATCTGCCAACCGCTCCGCCATCTCCTTCGAGGGACGGCGCTCATCTAGCTCGATCTTCTGGAGCGTAATGGTCGCGCAACCGAGCTGCTGGGCGAGCTCGGCCTGTGTCAGGTCGAGCATCTTGCGCCGCTGGCGGAGCCAACTGCCGAATGAAAAGGATTGCTCCATGAGTTCTCCGCGGGGCAACATAGGTGCGCTGGGAACCGGCTGTCCAAGCACTGTGGCGCGGCTGCCCTGCCCACCTCCAGTATACGCCGCAGCGTCAAGCCAACGGTCGGTCTACTCAGCACCACGCGATGCATGCCCGCTTGTATGCGTCATTGTATGCCTACTTGTATGCATCACACATACCCGTCATACCCGGCTGAATGGTCTAATGACCCTATCAATCAACGGCCAATGAGACCGCAGCACGGACGAATGGACAGCAGACGATACGCACGACGAACGAGGTGAAGACCATGCCACGGATCAACACACGAGGACGGAAGGGACAACTGGGCATTCATGTGGTGGTGATATTGAGAAGCCATTTCCGCTGTTCGCTGCCCGTGTCCACCATGTTCGTCCTGCTGCTCACCCTCTGTACCGTGCTCCCCGCCGGCGCTGCTCCCCGTCCCATCCGCTCCAGCCACGCCTGGCCCACCGCCCGACCGGGGGCGGTGCCTAACGGCACCAGTTGCCCGTTCAGTGCCCGTCCGACCACGCGCGTCACCACCATTCCCGTGGGGTCCTGTCCCATCGGCGTGGAGGTGAACCCCCCCATCCACCGCGCCTATGTCGCGAACTCTGGCGACAACAGCGTCGCGGTGGTCAATACCACCACCCAGCGCGTCATCACCACCATTCCCGTTGGCGTTGCCCCCCAGATGGTCGCCGTCGACCACCAGACCAATCGCGTCTATGTCGCGAATGAGTCCAGCGCCTCCGTCTCGGTGCTCAATGGCACGACCAATAGCGTCCTCGCCACCATTCCCGTGAACGCGGGGCCAATCGACATCGCCGTGAACGAGGGGACCCACCGCGCCTATGTCACGACGGCGTTCTCCAACACCCTCACGGTGCTCAATACGACCACCAATAGCGTCGTGACGAATATCCCGGTGGGGGCGTTCCCGCTTGGGGTTGCGCTAAACCGCGCTGCCCACGAGGCCTATGTCACGAATGTCGACGACGGTACGGTCTCGGTGGTGGATACCACGACTAATACCGTGAGTGGCAGCATTTCCGTAGGGTTAGGTCCAGTGCTGGTTGACGTCTTCCCCGCGATCCACCGCGCCTATGTCACCAACCAAGGCGACAATACGGTCTCGGTGATCAATACGCGCACGCATAACGTGGTGTCCATCATCCTGGTGGGGCTGAACCCGGTGGATGTCAAGGTGAACCCGGACAACCAGCGCGCCTATGTCACGAACCAGTTTGACGGCACCGTCTCGGTGATCAATACGCGCACGAATACTGTCGTTGCCACCGTGACCGTCGGGCTGAGCCCGATTGGTATCGCGGTGAAGCCGGAGGAGCCCGACCGCGTCTATACTGCGAACGAGTACTCCAACACGGTCTCGGTGATCACCGGGCAATAAGAGCAATCATTCCCCACTGCGACAGCTAGCTCCGCTGGAGCAGGACGCCCTTTCGCTTCTTTTATGGGTTGTCGTGGGGAAGCCGCCGTATCATTAGACGCGATACCGTAGAATCGAACACGTTGGCGTCGCTGCTCACACCGTTCTTGCGCCGCCGCACGTCGCCAGCGTCTGGCCACCTGTTACACAAGGAGATCCCGCATGCACCGCCCGTTCCTCGTGCTTCCCCTGCTTTCCCTGACCATCGGCCTCGCAGCCTGTGGCACTACGCCAGCCACGCCCCAAGTCGCCGCACAGCCCACGACCGTCCTCACGGCTGTCTCGAGCCCGACCACCGCCCCACTGCCGACCAGCATGCCAACACGGACAGTGGTGCTGCCGACACCCACGGTTCCTCCTACGCTCACGGCCGAAACGACAGTTGCTACGGCTTCTTCCAGCACTGTGCCGGTCACGCCAACACCAGGCGGGTTTGCCAAGAACATCGATGTTGGTGGTCGGACGCTCCACATTTTGTGCATCGGCACCGGCACGCCAACAGTCATCCTCGATACTGGCGCAGGCGATACGTCGGATGTGTGGGCTGCTGTCCAGTACCGGGTGGGGAAGGCAACCCAAGTCTGTGTCTATGATCGTGCAAACCTCGGTCTGAGCGACCCAGCACCGAAGCCGCGCACCAGCCAGGATATGGTGAAAGACTTACACACCTTGTTGGTCAATGCGCATCTTGCCGGACCCTATGTCCTCGTCGGGCATTCGATTGCCGGCTGGAATGTCCGGCTGTTTGCCAACCAGTACCCCAAGGAGGTCGCTGGGATCGTCTTGGTCGACGCCTCGCACCCGGATCAGGGGCCCCGCATGGTCGCGGCTATCCCACCGCCGTCGCCAGGCGAAAGTCCTGACCTCACCCAGTATCGGCAAGGCTGGACGGCCCCATCGCCCATCAACTCGCCGGATAATCCTGAGGGCCAGGACTTTGAGACGAGCGCCGTACAGGTGCGAGCCTCCCATTCACTAGGTGACATCCCGCTCCTGGTCCTGACGGCCGGCAATCATCAGCAGCCGCCGTTCATCACAGCTGCGGTCGCGGCGAAGCTGGAGCAGGCGTGGCAGGCTATGCAACACGAGCAAGCTGGCCTCTCGTCGAATAGCATCCAGATTATAGCGAAAGACAGCGACCACTGCATCCACTGTGACCATCCGCAGATCGTGAGTGCTGCGATCCAGCAGGTTGTTGATGCCGCGAAACACCATACACGGCTCAAGACACCCTAACCGCTTCGCGTTCCCAACGACAAGGGCCATGGTGCCATGCCCAGGCGGTGGAGAGTGCCTCCGCGATGGTGCAGCATCGTGACCAGAATCCGACATGACTTGCTTATGATGTTGGCTCTCGTCTTATAGTAACGCTTTGATGATTAGGAGCCTTCACGCCAAGGAGTTGCGGCATTGGGCGCCAAAACCGTAGCGCCACAATCGCATACCTACTGCGCTTAGGCAGCCCGCACCGGCTTTTGTTCCAGCGCTTGCCAACACAGCAGCAGTGCGATCGCCGCAATCGCGGCTAGCAGCGCCCCATACCGGAACGGGGCGGGATGACCAAAGTGATTCCATAGATAGGCGGCAGCGAGATTGGCCGGCAAAACGGCGAGGCCGGTCATGGCTGTAAACCAACCTAAGGCGACGCCGCGCCGTCCTTGCGGAATCAAATCGGCGACAAACGCGCGTGCAATACCTTCGGTCGCGGCATAATACAATCCGTAGAGTAAAAATAGCCCCAAGATCTGCCAGCTTTGCGTCACCGTGTTCCAACCGGCATAGGCGAGCGCGAAGACGCCCAGGCTCAAGATCAAGATCGGCAAGCGGCCAATGCGATCACTTAATGCACCCAAAGGGGTGGCTAAGAGCGCGTAGGTCACATTCATCGCGGCGTAATACAGGGGCAGCCGAATCAGTTGCGCATCAATATCAACACTGCGCAAGAAGATAAACGAGTCGGACGAATTGCCGAGCGAGAAGAGCGCCCAGATCAGCGTAAACGTCCAGAAGCGACGACCGAGCGGCGTTGCTGGCACGTCCACCTGCGCCGCAGCTTTGGGGACAGTGCTCGCTTCACGCGGCTTTTCGCGCAGAAACAACGGAATGATCAGGATGCCGAGCACGCCCGGCACAAGCGTCCATTTGAAGACACCTGGGAGACTGCCACTGGTGCGGCTCAGAATGAGAGCGGTCAGGAGCGGGCCAAGGGCTGCTCCGGCAGTGTCCATACTGCGGTGAAAGCCAAAGGCTTTGCCCCGGTAGCGGGCTGGAACGCTGTCAGCGATCATGGTATCGCGTGGGGCACCACGAATAGCCTTGCCTATCCGATCCGTCAGCAGAAGGCCAAGTGCCGGCTGCCAGGATGGAACCCAGCCGATCAACGGTTTGGCGAGATTGCTCAAGCTATAGCCGAGCAGGATCATCGGTGTGCGCCGCTGCACGCGATCAGTGCGCTTGCCGACCCCCACTTTCAAAAGGCTCGAGGCGGCTTCGGTCAGCCCTTCGATCAGCGATGCGAGCACCAGCGGCGTGCCCATCCAATTGACTAGAAACAAGAAGCGGATCGGGACCAGCATTTCGCTGCTGATGTCGGTGAATAAGCTGACCAGCCCGAGCACGATGACATTGCGATTCAGCCCAGCTCGCCAGCCAGAATGCTCGACCACTGGGCTTGACGCCGGTGTTTCGACTTCCACGGAGACTCCGTTGACTAAGGTAGACGGTTGAGGACGGTGGCGGTGAGGCGACGAGCCGCCTGCAATAATTGCTGGTCATTACTCCGTCCGTCGGCCACGCTGACGAAAAGAATGACGCCGGGCTTGTAGGTCAGGATGTGGCCGGCAAGGGCATAGGCTTCTGGCCCGATGCCGGAGATGGGCTTGGCACCTTCTGTTCGAAAAAACTGCACGCGCTGGCCAAAGGTCGCATTCTGCGCATTGACCTTGGTTAACTCAATGACCACCGCCGGTTCACCTGGCGCCGCCGGCGTTTCATAGGTGCATTCCGCATCCCCTAATTCCTGCTCAACGGTTGGATCGGTAAGCGGCTGCCCGAGCGCACGTAGCACCTCAGTAGATGTCAGCAAGGAACACGGATCGGGCAAGGATGAAGCTGAGGTACCCGCAAGCCCACCGGCAGTTTGACCAAATATCGATGGGTCACAGGCAGTCAGTAGCAGGAGGAGCGGTAGTGCAGGCAGCAGACAATGTATTGCGTGACCAAGCTTGAGCATGAGCTTGATTGTAGCAGATTAGGGTGGGCATGCCAGCACCACCCGTATCGTTAATACGCGACACAGCAAGAGATCACCCTGTGACCCCCACCCTACACAGTACCTTTGACGACCGCAGATGGGGACCTACTGCTTAGAATACGGCCAGTGGGTGATTGACCGGCCGTATGGCCTTATATTATAGTGTTTTACACTCAAGGGTTACACACTATACGACTCAATGATGAGTATTACGTGGCATCGTCCAGCCTCGGCCTCTTACGTACAGCGAGAGGTGCTTGATGCTGCGTACCTTGGGGCTCAAGCGGCGGTCGCGGCTGGACGGAAACCGTGTGGAATGGCGCCGGCAGCGGTTGTAGCAAATATGATCCGAAACCCAGCTGGCAGACTGATACCGGTTGCAGCAAGCGTACGATTGCTGACGTCTCAGCTGTGGCCAATCCCAGCACCGGCGTAGCAGTCTACGATACCTATCAGAGCAATGGTTGGCAGGTCTATGGCGGCACCAGTGTCGCGTCGCCGATCATTGCCGGTGTGTATGCGCTGGCGGGCAACGCGGCCAGTGTCACCTACGGCTCGTATTCCTACAGCCACACGGCGAACCTCTTTGACGTGACGAGCGGCAGCAATGGCTCTTGTGGTGGCTCGTACCTCTGCACCGGCAAACCCGGCTATGATGGTCCCACGGGCAACGGCACACCGAACGGGACCGGCGGCTTCTAAAGACACTCCCTTTTCATCGTTCGCGAAAGCAGCTCGGCAAGCGCCGGGCTGCTTTCTTGCCACCCGGCTGCTCAGTTACTCGCCCTCGAACTGTCCGAATAAGTTATTGAGCGACTCGGCCAATGTGGGATGAGCGAAGGTTGCATCACGCAGCGTGGTATACGGCAGCTTGCCCATCATCGCGAGCTGGAAGAGCGCCATGATTTCGCCGCCCTCGATGCCCAAGATCGCACAACCCAGGATCAGGTCGGTTTCAGCA
>JACDGP010000038.1 GCA_013821605.1 Herpetosiphonaceae bacterium | reverse complement strand
AAGCGCAGGTCAACGACGCACAGGTACAGCTCAACCAGCTGTTAAAGGGGCCGAAAGATACGGATGTTGCCCAAGCCCAAGCAGCGGTCGATCAGGCTAATGCCCAGTTGGCCAAGCTCCAGCAGGGTGGCAGCGCGGCAGACGTAGCTCAGGCGCAGTCGCAACTCGATCAACAACGGGCACAGTTGCAGAAGTTGTTGCAAGGAGGGAGCGCTGCTGACATCCGCCAGTCCCAAGCACAGCTTGATGAGGCACGCGCGCAGTTGGCTAAGCTGCAGCAAGGCGGAAGCGCCGCCGATATTCGCCAGTCCCAGGCGCAGCTTGATGAGGCACGTGCACAGTTAGCTAAAACCCAGCAAGGTGGGACGGCGGCCGACGTTGCAGCTGCCGCTGCAACACTCGATCAGCAAAAGGCCCAACTGGCGAAGTTGCAACAAGGTGGTAGTGCTGCGGATGTCGAAGCATCGCAAGCGCAGGTTGATCAGGCGCAGGCGCAATTGGATAAGCTGACCGCTGCATCGGCGCCTTCTGATATTAGCATCGCTCAAGCGGGGGTGAGCCAGGCTCAATCACAACTTGATGCGGCCAAGCTTAACCGGGATAAGGCGGTGTTGAAGGCACCGTTCGATGGCATTCTGACAGCAGTGAATGTCGCCCCGGGCGTGAGTTCCGCAGGCGGCGGCTCCGTGGGCGGTTCATCAAGCAGCAGTTCAACGGGCGGTAGTTCCGCTCCCTTCACGCTTGTGGACTCAACAAAGCTGCACTTGGATGTTAACGTGAGCGAAACCGATGTGGCGCAGGTGCATGACGGACAGCCGGTACAAGTTCATATTGATGCTTTAGGGACGCAAGTCTTCACCGGTACCGTCAACTATATCGCGCCGTCGGCCACGACTGCACAAAATGTCACGACCTATCGTGTACGGGTTAACTTGCCGCAGGACAAGACGATTCGGGTCGGCATGAGTGCCTCGGTCGAAATCCGCACGTCCGAGAAGCAGAATATCTTGCTGATCCCGGCCAGCGCGGTACGAACAGCATCGGGCAAGCACCTCGTGCGTAAGCAGCAGACGGTTAACGGCAAGGCGAGCTTTGTGGATACAGAGATCAAGACGGGCACCACGAACGACGTGGATATCGAAGTCGTCAGTGGGCTGAACGAAGGCGATACGATCGCGACACTGGGAACGGCCGCCAAATAAGCTTGAGCGTAGCTCCAGGAAAGCAACAAGTACATGGCACAAACTACCGAACAACGACGCATTCCCGTGGTACGGCCAGGAGGCTCGGGCTGGTCGCTTAATATTGGCGAAAGCATTCGCATTGCCCTAGAGAGCCTGCGCGCTAACAAACTGCGCACATTCCTGACCATGCTCGGCATTATCATCGGCGTCTGGTCGGTTGTATCACTGCTGTCGATAGGCAACGGTGCGCAGAATTATATTACCAACCAGGTCAAGGCCATCGGCACGAACATCCTATTCATACAGCCAGGCGCTGATCGGCAAGGTGGCTTCTCCGTCGCCGCGCAGTCTTTGACCCTGGATGACGCGGATGCAATCCAACGGAGTGTACCTGAGGCTGCGCTAGTGTCACCAGAATTTAATGGCAGCGCCCAAGCAGTCGCCGGAGCGGTTAACGAGGGCGTAGGGGTGACCGGCGTGATCCCGGAGTATGCGGTGGTTCATAACGCAAAAGTGGCCCAAGGCCAGTTTATTACGCAGGATATGGTCGATGGTGTACGTGATGTGGTGGTGCTAGGTGATCAAATCGCAACCGATTTGTTTCCGGGAGTGCCAGCGCTAGGCCAGTCAATCCGGCTGGATGGCAAAGCGATGCGAGTCGTCGGGGTGCTGGCAGCCGGTAATGGTGGTTTCAACAGCACCGATAGCTCGGTGCTGGTACCACTCAGTACGGCCCAACGCTCGCTCTTCGACGCCAAAGCACGCGGCTCAGCGAGCTATCGCCTGGGTGGTATTTCTATTCAAGTCCGGACTGCTAAAGAGATTAATCTGGCGCAGGCCAAGATCGAGCAGTTGATGCGACGACGACATAAACTGCCAGATGATGGCAAGTCCGACGATTTCACGGTGCGCAATCAGGCCGCGCTGCTGACGACGTTGAACGGGATTACCTCGGCCTTTACCGCCTTCCTCGGTGCAATCGCCGGTATCTCCTTGCTAGTAGGTGGGATCGGCGTGATGAATATTATGTTGGTCTCGGTGACCGAACGTACCAAAGAGATTGGCTTGCGGAAGGCGGTCGGCGCCAAGCGCCGCGATATCCTGCGCCAGTTTCTGGTTGAAGCGCTGGTGATGAGTGTGCTAGGCGGTCTGGTAGGACTTGGGCTGGGCTATGCCACGGCGAAAGGCGTCGCCCTGACCAAGATCATAATACCGGTTGTCACACCGTCGGCGGTGATCATGGCACTGGGCTTTTCCGCCGCGGTGGGCCTCTTCTTCGGCATCTACCCAGCCCAACGGGCGGCCCGGCTGAACCCCATCCAGGCACTACGGTATGATTAATCACGGAATGGTAGAAGTATTATGTCATTGATTGAAATAAACGACCTAACGAAGACGTACCGCATGGGCGATGTCGATGTTCACGCGCTACGTGGTGTGTCGCTGTCGATCATGGAGGGCGAACTGGTGGCGATCATGGGGCCATCCGGTTCGGGCAAGTCGACATTGATGAATGTGCTAGGCTGCCTGGATCAGCCCACCGGTGGAACATACCTGCTCGACGGTGAAGATGTCGGCAAGCTCAATGATAACGAGCTCGCCGACATTCGTAACCGCAAAATTGGCTTCGTCTTTCAACAATATATGTTACTCCAGCGGCGCTCGGCAATCGCAAACGTCGAACTGCCGACGCTGTATGGCAACGGCCGTGACCGGCGTGCACGTGCAGAAGAGGCCTTGCGCGCCGTCGGCATGAGCGAGCGGATGCATCATAAACCGAATGAGTTATCGGGTGGGCAGCAACAACGCGTGGCGATTGCGCGAGCGCTGGTCAGCAACCCGCGTATTATCCTGGCCGACGAGCCGACAGGCGCCCTCGATACCAAGACCGGCGAAGAGATTATGGCGATTTTCACCAAGCTTAACCGCCAGCAAGGTATCACGGTGATCCTGGTTACGCACGAGCCCGAAATCGCTGAGTATGCCGAGCGCATTATTCATGTGCGCGATGGGGTGATCGGCCAGGACGAGCGCAATCCGCATGTTAAGTTCCCAAGTATACCTTCCGAACATGCGGCAGTAGTAGATAGCCAATCATCAGTGCCAGTAGCGTCAGTCCAATAATCTGGTTCTGACCGTTTTGAAAGAGCCGCAGATACAGGTAGTAACCGTTCACCAGGGCAAAGGCCAATGCTCCGAACCACGCCCAGCGGCGTTTACGGAATAAGCCCGTCGCCAGCACGCCGCTCGCGACGGCCCCTAATGCAATGATTAAGCGCGGAATGCCCAACAGGTAGCTGTTGGGCAATGCTGTAGTCGCAATCAGCACAGCAGCTCCCAGGTAAAGCAGAACAGCGATCAGGATGATACCGCGTGGTACAGGCTGCTTGGGTGCGGAGGAGATGGGCGGGGTCGGCTGCATAGCCACGTCCTTATTGCTCCATACTAGTGGCAGCACGAACGATGATCTGATCGATCACCCTCTCGACCGGAGCCCAGTCATCGGTGAACGGCCGCGCGTTCGCAACATCACTATCTGTCCACTCACGCAGCGGCAGCTTGCCGGTGCGGTCGTCCCCAGCCTCAGCCTCGCGCATGACACCTTGTAGCACAGCATCAGGCATAGCCAAGCTATTGGTATGGAAGTTGACAACGCCATCACCTACCGGTTGCTTAACCCCGATCACAATCGAGTTGCCAAACGAGGGCACATCGAGGATGAAGACCTGCGGAAAGACGGACTTCATCGTGTCGGCCAGTGTATGTACTAGGCGGTAATCAGTGCCGGGCTTGCCAGCATTCACAACAGCCACGCCTTGCGGCGACAAGTGGTCGCTGACCTCGCTAAAGAATTCTTTAGTTGTGAGGTGGAACGGGATATAAGGCTGGTGGTAGGCATCCATGCCAATGATATCGTAGTGGTCGTGGCTCTGATTCAGGTAGACGCGACCATCAGCCTCATGGATGTGGTAGTTCGGTGCCGCAGCGGTTCCATCCTGCATGGCAAAATACTTCCGTCCGACGTTCACAATGGCCGGATCGATCTCGACGCCGTCCACTCGCCGGTCCGCCCCATAGAAGGCCAGGAACTGCTTGGGAATGGTACCGCCCGCCGAGCCAATCAGCAGCATGCTCTGGACATCGGCCTTGCTGCGGGTGGGATAGACATACGGCGCTATATTAAAGAAATCCCATGGGCCACCGGTGAGCAGATCGGCGGTCTGGTGGGTTTCACCATAGCGCGTGTTATAGATTGAGTGGATCGCCTGGCCTTCGTTCAAGATCAAGCCGATCTGTTCGCTGCCTCCCGGCCCTAGAGGTGCTTCAGCAACCTGAATATAGTTATAAAAACTTTCTTCTTCCATGATCGAGGTAAAGCGCGGGTCGAACGGCTGACGAATACCCTTGATACCGAGTTGCAATAGGGCCAGCGCGACGACCGCGGGCACTGCCAGCAAGGCAAGCCGCCGGCGCATGCCAAACGCGCCGGTGATCACCAAGGCTAGCGCAAAGAAGTAGAAGGTCAGATTGGTGCCCAGCCAGGGAATCAAGAGTAGTACCGGCAAAAAGGTACCGATGATCGAACCGAGCGTCGAGAGTGCCGAGAGACCACCCGCTGTTTTGCCGGCGGTCTTGAGATCATGTACCGACAGGCGGATGGCGAAGGGCGACACCATGCCGAGCAGAATGACCGGCACGGAAAAGAGGACCAGCACGCCGAAGAGCGAGCCAAAGAAGACGCCCGCCGACAACGTCGTAAAGGCCGTTGTCGACCAAGTGAGGATCGGGCGGGACGCCAGCGGAATAATGGCCGTGAAAAGGCCAGCCAGCAGCATGATCGTCGCCAGCACACGCTCGTCGGGCCGACGGTCGGCCAGTCGGCCACCGAGGGTGTAGCCGGCGGTTAGATAAATCAAGGTCAGGCCGATGACGTTGGCCCAAATCAGCTGCGAGGTGCCAAAATAGGGTGCCAGCAAGCGCGAGGACGATAATTCAATGCCAAGCGTACAAATGCCGCCGATTAATACGGCGGCCAACAAAAAGCGACGGCCCAAAAGTCTCTCCCTATGGTTTAGAAAGCACGGCCTATTAATTGCAACAGTAACAATGCGACCATCGGCGAGAGGTCAAGGCCGCCCATATTTGGCATGATCTGGCGAATGGGACCAAGCATTGGCTCGGTGAATTCATAGACGAGGTGGGTAATACTCCAGCGCTGTTGCATATCGATCCACGACAGGATAAAGCGTGCAAAGACCAGAAAGGTAAGGACCTGAATAAGCAGGCCGAAGATTTGGTGAAAAACGGACATATGCGTTTCCCTCAGATAACAAGCAGCTGTATAGGCTGCTGTTCTGTTTTACGTTCGAATATGGCAGGTGGTTGCATATCCTCGATTATAGCATGGTCTTGGGCGTCGACTGGCCTCGACTAAGGTGATTGATTGACACCACATAGGGCCGTGGCTATACTGAAGATACGAGTGAGGTCCGTGATGGTTGATGTAGGTCGATGTCAGGCGATACACGTTTTGGAGAAGGAGTTGGCTGCCCCATGACCACGCGCCCCATCTTCAGCGACGTCGCAGAAACACTTCACTCCTATCACTTGCCGGTCGTGTTGCCCGCCGCCTATGCCGAATGCCGACGAATTACGCGTAACGCCTCAAAAAGCTTTGCCCTGGCAACGCAGCTTTTGCCGGAACCGAAGCGCCGTGCTATGGAAGCGCTGTATGCCTTTTCGCGGACCTCGGATGATTTGGTCGACGAACACAGCGACCCGGCAGCGGCCTTGCACCAGTGGATTGCGCAACTGCACCATATGGTCCCTGCTCCCGATGTGCTTGTGCTGTTGGCCTGGACCGACGCCTGCCGCTGCTATGAGCTACCGACTGCGCTGGCCGACGAACTGATCTCTGGCGTTGGTATGGACCTGAGCATCAGCCGCTATGAGACCTTTGAGGATCTGTGGCTGTATTGTTACCGGGTGGCTTCGGTCGTGGGGCTGCTGGCAATGCGCATTATTGGGTTTGAGGGCGACGCAGAGCCATTTGCGATCAAGCTGGGCATTGCGCTCCAGCTTACGAATATCTTGCGCGATGTGGGTGAGGATGCAGCCCGCGGTCGCATTTACCTACCCTTAGAAGAGTTGGCACACTTTGGCGTTTCAGAAGCAGAGATTCTGCATGGGCGCATGAGTGAGCGCTTCCGGCGACTGATGCGCTTCCAGATCGCACGGGCAGAACAATGGTATCGGGCCGGCTGGCCCGGTGTCACGATGCTCCACGCCGATGGGCAATTTGCCGTGGCAACGGCGGCGCTCATCTACCGGGCGATCCTGCCTCGAATCGTGGCTCTTGATTACAACGTTTTTACGCAACGCGCCTTCGTGCCGCTGCATGAAAAGCTCCTGCTGCTGCCCCGCATCCGGTACCGCCTAGCGCAACTGCGCGCTGGCAATACCGCACTCGGCGATTGTTTGCGCCCATAATCAGTAATGAGGACTACGCCATGATTTTATTGACCGGTGGAACCGGCTATGTGGGAAGCTATCTGCTGGCGAAGCTGCGCGGACGTGGGGAACCGGTACGTATTTTAGCCCGTGATCCCACGAAGTTTCAGCACCTAGCGACCGGCAATGTTGGACTGGCGCAAGGCGATGTGACCGATCCCACAAGTCTTGCAAAGGCGATGGAAGGGGTCGACAAGGTGATTCACTTGGTAGCGATTATTCGCGAACGCCCCGGTGGATTGACCTTCGAGCGCATTAATTATGCGGGTACGATTAATATTGTGGATGCTGCCAAAGCGGCGGGCGTCAAACGTTTTGTGCATATGAGCGCGCTCGGAGTGCGGCCCGATCCCAATCTGCCGTACTTCGATACGAAATTCCGTGCCCAGCAGTATGTAGAACAGAGCGGTCTGGCCTGGACAGTCTTTCAGCCGTCGGTTGTTTTTGGCGAGGGTGATGAATTTGTTAATAAGCTGGCCGATCTCGTCCGTAAGCCACTGTTTGTGCTGCCCGCGCCGATCATGCCGGTGGTAGGTGACGGTGCAACGCCCTTCCAACCGGTGTGGATCGGCGATGTCGTTGATGCCTTCGTCAAGGCGCTTGATGATGACGCGATGATCGGCCATGTGTATCAACTTGGTGGGCCACGGCGCATCTTGTACGAAGCGATGATGAATGAGATCATGGCGGTGGTCGGCGTTAAACGCGGCAAGCTGCATGTACCGATTGGCTTGATGAAGCTGCCGGTGCTGATTATGGACAAGGTGTTGCCAAATCCACCGGTCACGATCGAGCAATTAAAGATGCTGCGGCTCGACAACTCAGCCCCAGATAGTGCGACTGGCGCGATCCTTGAGCGCACGCCTAAGGATTTCAAGGATGGCATCGACTACGTCAACATACCACTGAACGAACAAAAGGCCAGTGTCCAAAAGTTGGCCAGTGGCAAATAAAGGACCAAGCGTTCATGGGCTGCTCACACTCTGCCTCGCCTTGATGCTGGTTGCCTGCGGCACAACGACAAGCACACCCACCACAACCGGCAGTGCTGTACCCGCACCCAATGGCCTTCAGCTTCTGCCCGGCTTTAGCGCGACGGTCTATGCCACAGGATTGCACCAGCCAACAGCGATGGCCTATGGTCCGGATAACAAACTGTATGTCGCACAATTAAACGGCGGCGAAGATGATCGCAAAGGGCAGGTGGTTGTGCTTGATGGTCCCAATGCGATGCCACGCGTGCTGCTTGACGGCCTCGACAAACCCACGGGGATCGCCTGGCGTAAAGACGAGTTGTGGTTGGTAGCGAAGCGCGATATTCTTGAGACCAAGGGCACAAGCGCGACGCTGGCCCCGCCGACCACCGTCGTTAAAGATCTGCCTTTCAACGGTCGTTCAAATGGGCAGATCGACCTGCTGCCGGATGACCGGCTTCTGTTTGAAAGCTCAGGCAATGGTAGCCCCGACTCCGGTCTACTACTGACCTTGAAGCCGGGCGAAACAACGCCACGCGTGTATGCGAAGGGCTTCAAGGGCGCGTACGCCCATGCGAGCGACATTAATAGCGGGGCGGTATGGTCAACGGAAATCAACGACGATGCCTTGGCAGGAGCAGTTCCACCAGAGGAGTTGAACCAGATCACCGAGGGCAAAGATTACGGCTGGCCGCGCTGCTTTGCTGCTCAGCAGCCAGCGCCGGAGCATGGTGGGAGCAAAGCCAGCTGCAAGGCCACCGAGTTGCCGATCGGACTCTTTGAGCCCCATGCCACACCAACCGGCCTCGAATGGGGGGGCAATACCAAATGGCCAGCCCCATATAACCACGCGTTATTTGTGGCACTGTGGAACGGTCAACCGTCGCGGGTCGCCGTGGTCCAGCTTGGCGATGAACTGTCGATGAAACCGACGACCTTTATTGGCGGGATGAAACGACCGATGGATGTGCGGGCTGCGCGTGAGGGTGGCCTGCTGGTGATGGATCAGGAGTTGGGGATGATCTATCTCGTGCGCAAGCTGTAGGCCCAAACCTAGATAATGATACTCGTTACGCTTGATCAATTTACTGGGTCTGTGCTTGCCGATCGCTACTGCAACGCAATCCATAGTCAGGCCAACGGGATTACTTGCAAGGGACCACCATGCTTTCTGAATCTTCCACCACCGACGTCGCGACGAATCAAAATGTATTGCCTCGTCGTCGGTCGGCGACACAAACGTGGGATCAGATCCAAACGGTGATCCTGGCGATCCTGATCGGCGCGCTGGCGCTCATACCGCGTACGCTGGGATTGGCCGATTTTTATACGATCGACGAGGCGTATCACTGGATGCCGCGCGTACGTGCGTTTAGCCTGGCCATCCAGGCTCATAGCTGGGCAGAGACCAACCGGTCGGGTCACCCAGGCGTCACGACGATGTGGCTCGGCATGCTTGGCCGCTCGATTGCGCTGCGACACGGGATCGGTGGGCCTGCTGCTCCTGCCATTGGCGCTTCGAGAGCGCAGCGCACGGCGGGTGCTCCTCCCGCTGGCCGGCTTTGCGCTCTTTTTTGCGATCGTAATGAGCTTCGGTGCCAACAAACTGGATCGCTATCTGCTGCCGATCTGGCCTGCACTTACAGTGCTTGCCGCTGCTGGCTGGATGGCGCTGGTGCAGGTGGTTGGGCGCTGGACGAGCAGGCATAGCTGGGGGCGCGGCGGCGTTGTGCAGGTGCTGGCGCTGGTAAGTGTGTGCGCGGTGCTGCTCATCAACGATCTGTATTATCAGCCGTACTATCTTGCTTATTTCAATCCGCTCTTAGGCGGCGGCGCAACCGCACAGCGCGTCATGCTCGTCGGCTGGGGCGAAGGGCTGGAGCAAGTCGGGGCCTGGCTGAGTGCGCGCCCGGACATCGGCATTGGCCCGATCTTGTCGTGGATTCCGCCCACGCTGGTTCACTTCGTCCCACAGCAGGTCAATGATCTGAACAAGATATCGGTCCATCAGCCGTCAAGCTATGTTGTACTCTACAGCCGCAGTTCCCAAAAGAAGGATGGGCCTGAAGCGGAAGCGTTGGTCCGTCAGAATCTGCCGCTCTTCACGGTGAAGCGCTACGGCATCGACTACGCCAGCGTGTACCAATTGCCCCGGCCATTTGCGGAGCCGGTGGATGCTGTGTTCGGGCAGGGGCTGCATCTACGGGGCATGAGTCACGCCCTCTTGCATAGTACGCTGGTAATTACTCCATCGTGGGATGTTCAAGCGGCGCAAGCCGGCGGCGTATTTCAATTTGTGCATGTGCTGTCAGCGGATGGGAAGCATGTGGCTCAAGCTGATCTCCCGCTGGATGATGGGCTTTTTTCAACTTGGCAGGCCGGTCAGCAGTTTGGCCGGCCATTGAGCTTGCCGTTGCCAGCAAACCTTCCCACGGGCTCATATCGCGTGGTACTGGGCGTGTACACGCCAGCCACAGGCAAACGCTATCCTATGATGCGCGGTACGGCAATCCCGCAAGCTGACGATGGCCCTAACGTTGTGCAGCTTACCACCTTCAAAAGCCCCTGATTTGGGTAACAACATTGACGCGACCGCTGCTCATGATCGTCAGTTTGCCTACGCGGATCAGCAACGTGAGTTTCTAGCACGATGCCAGAGCGCGTACCCCGTGAAGTCACGCCCACCGCGGATCTTCAACGCGCGTCGGTACGGGTGGCAGGGGATGGCCAGAGCGGCGGGCCAGAGTGCGGGCATAAATGGCGGTAATTTGTTGACCACCAAGCTCCCAAGAATGCTCACGGACAGCTTTGGTCCGTCCTGTTGCTGCGAGACGCGCTGCTAGAGCACGATTATCAAGGGCCAGTATGATCTGCTCGGCGAGGGAGGCCACGTCGCCATAGTGCGCATAGAGGCCGACATCGCCCAGGATCTCGCGGCTGACGGGCGTGTCAAAGGCGATGACCGGCAGGCCCATCGCCAGGTAATTAGCGATCTTGCCGGCACCCTCGGTTTCCGACATTTTGGGAGCGACGGCAACATCGCCGAGGGCAAGGTAGGCATGGCAATCGCGGTACAGAATGCGACCGGGCAGTGTGACATGCTCGGCGATGCCCAAGGCTTGGGCCTGTTGTTTATAGACGCTGACATCCGGATAGCCCATCACCAGGAAGTGCGTATCGGGCTGTTGGGCCAGCACACGTTGCGACGCCTCAAGCAGTTTGCCGGTGCCCTGATAGGGTGCGAGCAACCCTAGATAGACGACGATGCGACGGCCAGCCGGAATACCAAGTTCAGCCCGCAGCCGTTGCCGTTCAGCTTCCCACGCCGGGGAGCCATCGAAGGGGCGAAAGCGCGCGGTGTTGACCGAGTCGCTCACGGTATACAGACGGTTGCGTGGAAAGTGCCAATCACGGAAGAGATGATCAGCGGCATTATAGGAGGAGGTAATCACGGCGTCGGGGAGGCGATTAAGGATCTGTTCAAGCCAGCGCAACGGGCGGTGAAAGGCACTACCCGAGCGCAAAAAGCCGTGATCAAGCATTTCACCAGTTAGCGAGCCCTGATAGTCGAAGATGAGCGGCAGGCCGAGCAGCTTACTTACAATAGCGCCAATCAGCGCCCCTTCATGCAGGTGAGCATGCAGAATGTCCGGCTTGACCTGCAAGGCAACGCGCAAGGTGCGCCACAGGAGCGCCACGTCCAGATACATTTTGTGGCGGGATGAGCCGACGACGGTGCGCTTAATCCAGGGCACGTCCCATGAGCGATGGATTTCGAGGCCGGGCATATCGTCGCCGTTATGGTACGTGGTCATCACCACGCGATGGCCGAGCTGCTGGAGGGTCTTGGCTTCTTCCCAGATGCGTACATGACAGCCGTAGTCGGCAAAGAAGGAGGTTGGGGCAATCGCCAGCACAGTGTAGCTCATGCCCGCCATTCTACCATGGAGGCTCGTTATAGCTTTTTTACGGCATCCTGATGCACGGCTGATGGCCAGGAATGAATTACATAACCCGAGCAAATGATAGAGCGCGCACCGGTGGTAAGCCCGCGTGCAGTTGGGTCCAACTGCGACCACGATCCTTCGTCAGCCATAGTTCGCCGCTCGCGGTCCCGGCATAGGCGAAGTCTTGAAAGCGGGCCGGCGTCACCAACACCTGAACATCCTGTGGTCCAGCACTGCTTTGGAGGGTGTGACCGCCATCATCCGAGAACATGACCGAACCCTGCGTGGCGACCAACAAGGTAGGGGTCTGGGCGGGGAGCAGCACGAGCGCGCCGGTAGGTGGAGGGTCGAGGGGCAGTGCCCCGTCCGGAAGGGAGAGGCCTGTTTCGGTCGTCGTGTATAGTTGATCGGTATCGCCTAGACTGACTGCGGGGCGCTGACCGCCCGATACCTGCTCGCCGTGGGCAACGGAGAGGGCCAGCAGCGGCTCGGAGCCACGTGTCACCTCCTCCCAACTCGGTCCGTATTGCATACGTAGGAGTGCACCGTCCGCCGTTGCCGCGTGGAGGCTGCCGCTTGAAGTGATCGCCAGAGCGGTAACAGCGCGCTTCAGAATCGTTGTCCAGCTCGCACCACCATCGGTTGTTTGCGCTACACCTGCTCCTGAGCCAGCATAGGCCGTTAACGGGTCATCGAAGGCGGCGACGACGGCGCGGACATCTTCGCCGTTCAGTGCCTCGCCCACAGGCCGCCAGCGGTCACTCTTGCCGGGATTGGCGAACTGGTGCAAGCCATTCGCCGTTGCTACGTATAGGATTTGTACTTGCGCCATCGCTGTTTGATGCTCCTTTAAGCTGCTACGCTTGCGGGCTGTACGGCTTGGTACTGCGGCGAAACACTGCGTAAGCGCTCGATAATCGGCGGCAGGACATTGAGCAAACGATCAATATCAGCCGCAGTTGTCGCTTTGCCGACGGTGAAGCGCACGCTGCCTAGGGCTCGTTCCGGACCGAAGCCAAGTGCCGTGAGCACATGCGAGGGTTCGACCGAGCCGGAGGTACAAGCTGAACCGGACGAGGCACAAAAACCTTGCTGATCCAGCAACAGGAGCACGCTCTCGCCCTCGGCATAGTCGAAGGCCAGATTAGCATTGTTCGGCAGGCGCTGGGTGCGGTGGCCATTGACAGCAGTATATGGGATGCGTTGGAGTACACCTTCGATCAACTGCTCACGCAGCGCGCTCGCGTGCTCACGATACTGCGAGCGGTTTGCTTCGGCCAGGGCCAGCGCCGTAGCAAAGCCGACGATACCTGGCACATTTTCGGTGCCGGCACGCCGGCGACGTTCTTGGCCGCCGCCGTTGATCTGCGGGAGCAATGGAACACCGCGCCGTACGTAAAGCGCACCGCTGCCCTTCGGTCCATAAAATTTATGCGCCGTTAGACTCAGGAGGTCAACGTTGAGGTCGTTCACATTGAGAGGAAGTGCGCCACCGGCCTGCACCGCGTCGGTATGGAAGAGGACCTTGTGCTCACGACAGATCGCACCTAACTCAGCAAGGGGCTGGATCGTCCCAATCTCATTGTTGGCATACATGATCGTTGCCAAGACCGTATCGGGCCGGATGGCAGCACGCAGATCAGCAGGGCTAACGAGGCCGTTAGCATCCACCGGCAGGACGCTCATCTCGAAGCCGAACTCGCGCAGATAATCGCAGGCATGCAAGACCGCATGGTGCTCAATGGCCGTGGTAATCACATGTGCACCACGACCTGCTTTTTGCTGGGCGAGTGCTACGCCCTTGATCGCCAGGTTATCAGCTTCGGAGCCACCGCCGGTAAAGATTATTTCCTTGGGCGTTGCACCAAGCACTTCAGCGACGACGGAGCGTGCGTCATCAAGCGCTTGCAACGAGGCACGCCCGATGCGATAAATGCTTGACGGATTACCATAGAGCTCGGAAAAATAGGGCAACATGGCTGCGACCACGGTCGGATCAGTAGGCGTGGTGGCAGCATGATCAAGATAAACAGGGTGCTCCATTAAGACTCCTCACAGCGCAACCATACAGCGCCACACGCATTGTACCGCCGTTGAACCACGCGGGGCAATGGCGATCAAAAAACCGGAGCGTTCGTCGCTCCGGTCTTACTGATAGGTGTACGCGTGCCAGACCGCGTGCTTGTGTAGCGTGGCGTGGAGCATACCCACCCTGGTCGGCTGTCTCGGGGTCGTACGCAGGGTGAGATTCGCGGCCTGCGGCACACGATTCGCCTTGTAGCCGTTGCATGAGCGGCAGGCAGCCACAACGTTGTCCCAGGTCGTCATGCCGCCATGCGCGCGCGGGACAATGTGGTCAAGCGTGAGGGCTTCGGCGCCAGGTGACGCACCACAATATTGGCAGGTATAGCCATCACGCTGCAAGACCGCACGGCGGGTGCAGGGCACCTGCATTTGCGGCAGTTTGACGTAGCGATTCAGGCGAATGACGGATGGCCGCTGGACCGAGCAATTCAGCCCGCGCACATGGCCCTCGTTGGCCTCTACGAGTTCAGCCTTTTCGAGCAGCAGCAGCTTCACTGCGCGATGCAGTGGCACGATGTGTAGCGGCTCGTAGCTGGCATTCAAGACCAGCACTCTAGAATCCGGCTCCATACAAACTTCTCCTAGGACACCGAAACAGAGGCACGCAAAGCATCGAGGTCGCAGCACTGTGTAGGTCACGGCCCAGCTGCTTCCGTTCGCCACACGGTATTGTACACCGTTTCATATTCTGTTGCTAGGCTCGTATTTGATCCTGCCCATGTGGCTCAGTCCGCCCCGGAGACGAGTTTATGACACGAGTCGTCGATGGCCTTCTGGCGCACCCGACGACTGTCGTACGATCAACGTGCCTTGAATCGCCATGGCAGCATCCTCTGCAGCACCTGGGCCGAGCAGCTGCAAGAGCATTGTGGCAGCTGCTCGGCCCATCTCGTAACAAGGCAGGGTCACGGTAGTAATCGTCGGTCGCGACAGACGAGCGAGCTCACGGTCATCATAGCCAACCACCGCAAGATCCCTTGGCACCTGTAAGCCGGCATCCTGCGCCGCGTAAATTGCACCGAGTGCCATCAAATCGTTAGCGGCGAAGATGGCTGTCGGTCGCTCGGGGAGCAGCATCAATGCTACTGTTGCGGCATAGCCACTCTCCAACTCCCAATCGCCGTCTCGGACTAGTGCCGGTGCATATGCAATGCCGTGCTCCGCCAGCCCGAACCGGTAGCCGATCAGCCGGTTGACGGCAGATTCCCAACCGCGTGGTCCATTGATAAAGCCAATCGTCCGGTGTCCCAGGTTCAGCAGGTGCTCAACGGCTATATGTGCCCCATATTGATCATCGACCATGACCATATGGCGCGCAGTGCCGCCCAAGAGGCGGTGTACGACAACATACGGCTTGTGTTCTACATCCAGGACCGGACTACGACCCCGCATCCACGGTTCAACAAAAATAATGCCATCGATCGAGCGGCTAATGAGACGGTGCATCACTTCGTTTTCCACGTCCGGGTCAGAGTCTCCATTCGTGATGATGCTGAAATAGTGATGCTCTGCAAGGTGGTCCTGGATCCCGCGGATAATGGTCGGCGTAAACGGGCTGATGATATTATCGACAATCATGCCGATGGTGAAGCTTTGCTCAGTGCGGAGACCGCGCGCCATCAAATTGGGCCGGTAGCCCCGTTCCTGGGCGAGAGCCATAATCCGCTGTTGAGTTGCATCTTTGACGCGATGGGAACTTTTGCTCAGTGCCCGTGACACCGTGGCGACCGAGACGCCGGCGGCTTCAGCGAGTTCCTGTAAGGTAACAGGCATCGGCCTACACCTCAATCACATGTAGTCCATCCCGCTCACGCCAGGGGTGAGGAGACAGTCTTCCCAACCGCAGCATCCATCTCGGCAACCCTACGAGACAAAACGTAATAGCACCATCACTTTACAGCACCCCCGGTGAGGCCACTGACATAGTAGCGCTGTAAGAAAATGAAGATCAGCAAACAGGGCACCATACTGATGGTGACGCTGGCCTGCAGCCCGCCCCAGTTGGTCCCACCGAACAAACCGGGATTGGTGCGTGCCGTTGCCAGCAGCAGCGGCAGCGTATACTTATCACTGTCCGTCAAATAAATGAGCGCCGCAAACAACTCATTCCAGGAATTGAAGAACGCAAACAAGCCGATCGTGACGATCCCGGGCATGACTAGCGGGAGCATCACGCGATACAGCATGCGCAGTGGTGAGCAGCCATCGATCAAGGCCGCCTCCTCGATGTCGCGCGGCACCGTGGCGAAGACGTTGCGCATGATGAAGATGCCGAAGGGTAACTGCGCGGTGATGTAGACCATGGCCAGGCCCAGTAAGGTGTTGTTCAAATGCAGCGTTCGCAACACCAGAAACAGCGGAATCATAATCGCCTGGAAGGGGATCATCAGCGGCGCCAACACGAGGATAAAGAGTATGTTCTTGCCCCGAAAGCCGAAGCGCGCGAAGCCATAGCCTGCGAGTGTACTTAGCACGACCGTACCCACAATCGTATACAGGGCCGTCAACACGCTGTTCGAGGTGTAGCGCACAATGCCGCTGCCGACCTTATTCAGGTTGGTGTAATTCAGGGTCGTCAGGTGCGCTGGCAACAGCGTCGGGGGCGACGCGTTGATTTCAGATGCTGGCTTCACAGACGTGATCAGCGACCAGACGATCGGAAACAAAAACCAGACCGCAAGCGCCACGGCTGCAAAATAAATCAGGCCAAACCGCAGATAGTGCGCGCTTTTACGCCGCGTCCATTGCTCCTGCTGCATGGGTATGACTGCCATAACAGAATCCTTTGCGCTGTGCAGCGCGCCTACTCAGAGTCGCGGAGCAGATACAGCTGGCCGGCGTTGAGCACGACCAAAATCAGAAGAAGCACCATGGAGATGGCCGTGGCATAGCCTACTTTGAATGAGATGAAGGCGTTTTTGACGATCCAGTACACCATGGTGATGGTGCGACCTTGTGGGCCACCCTGTGTCAGGATGTAGAACTGGTCAAACGCGAGGTACGAACCGGTGACCGATAACACTAGGGCCAGGGCAAAGGTGCGCTTCAACAACGGGATCGTGATAAAGCGTAGTTGCTCCCAGCCCCCGGCCCCATCCACACTCGCTGCCTGGTAGAGGTCGTGCGGGATCGCCTGGAGCCCAATCAGCAGCAGGAGCATCGTGCCGCCCGCCGCTTTCCACACCACTAGGATGATAATGGCAAACATGGCCGTGTTGTAATTGGCGAGCCAGATCAGTGAGCTATGAATCAGACTCAAACGCCGCAAGGTCACATTAATGATACCGATCTGGTCGTTCAGCATGAAGTACCACATCAAGCAGACGGCACCAAAACTAATGACGTTGGGGAGGAAGAAGGCCGTGCGGAAGAACCGCACGCCGCGCAAGCCGCTATTGGCCAGCAAGGCCATGCCGAAACCAAGTAGAAAGATGGGCGGTGTGACGATTACGGCATAAAACGTTGTGAAACTCAGGCTGCTCCAGAATTGCGGGTCTTTCAGCAGATTGGTGTAATTGGTGAGACCAATGAACTTGTGCGGCCCAAAGAGCGGCCAGTTATGGAGTGAGACCCATAACGCCATCACGGCCGGGACCATAAAGAAGACCGACATGAACAGCACGCTCGGCAAAACAAAGAAGAGCCCGGCGCGCTGCTTGGAGAACGTCGTCGGGGGGGCCTTGGCACGTTCAATCGTAGGACTCAGGGTTGCCATAGCAAGGTATCTCCTGAATGTGCGCTTCAACCAAGAGGATTCAAAGCCGGGGCTGTGCGCCGTACGCAGTGATGGATACGGCGCTCTACAACTCCGGCTCTACTGCTCCTACTGGCTTAAAATCGACGTGACCTTATCCTGCGCCTCTTTAATTGCCGGATCGATCTGACCGTCAAAGACGGACTTCTGGATCATCGTCAGCCACGGGCCGTTCACGTCGTTCCAAATCTCGTTATAGTGCACCGATAAGGGCGTACGACCGAAATCATACATGGCTGCCCCCACCGTGATATAGCGCGGATCTTTCTTGCTGTACTGGTTGTCGAGAAGATCCTTCCGTTCGGGTAATGCATTGCCTTTCGCGACTTGATTAATCTGGACGTCGTCCGAGAGGTACCAGCTGATGAAATCAGTCGCCTCTTTCACGTGTTGGGAACCCGTGGGGATGCCGATGACGTCACCGCCGGCGAACGAAGCCTGCCCACCCGTCAGACCGGGGAGTGGCGCGACGCCGAAGTCAATCTCAGGATGGGCCGTCTTCAATTGGGCGATAGCGAAGCCACCACTGCCGACCATACCAATTTTGCCTGCCGCAAAGGTATTAAAGAAATCGGTCCCGGTGTCGGCCTTTGATGTCTCGGGGATTTGCTTGTCGGTCCACATCTGGTGCAGCCAGGTCATCACCCCTTTGACAGCCGGATCCGTGAGCATTGCAGTCTTGCTATCTTTACTGAGGATGTCGCCGCCACTGGCCCAGATGTAGGGCATGACCGTGAAGGCATTACAGCCGGCGCACGCGCCCGAGAAGTAGAAGCCGTAGGTGCCATTGCCGAGGGCTGTGATCTTTTTCGAGTCGTCCGCCATCTCGGCCATCGTTTTCGGCGCCTTCTCCGGATCTAATCCGGCCTGCTTGAACAACTTCTTGTTATAGATCAGGACTGACCCCTCGGCGCTGAACGGCACAGAGTACACTTTGCCATCAGCCGATGTGCCCTCCTTCATATGTGCCGCGCTTAGCTGACTCGCGAAGGGTAGTGCCTTCACCATGCTCGAGATATCCGTCATCTCTCCGGATGCAATAAAGGAGGGCATGAAGATCAAATCGACGGCGATCAGGTCGGGCGCGGCACTACCGGAAGCAGCTGCCGCGAATTTCTGCACAAACTGGTCGGCCGGAATAAATGTTGCCTTGACCTGATTCGGGTGTGTATCGTTATACACCTTAATCACGGGCTCAATCAGTGCTTGGTCGCTGTCGCGAGACCAGAAGCTGATCGTAGTTCCACCTCCACCGCCCCCACCTGTTGCCGCTGTCTGCGCGGCGGTTGCTGCGGCAGCCGTGGTAGCTGTAACTTCGGACATCGTCGCGGCGGGCGCGGCAGTCATTTCTGCCGCCGTCGCAGCCGCTGCTGCGGATGTGGCGGCTGTGGTTTGTGCCACCGTCGCGGCAGGCGCTACGGCAGCATCAGTAGCCCCAATCGTCGTTTGCCCAGTTGTCGCCGTCGACGAGCCGCCACAAGCACTCACGACAAGCGAAAAAATTGTCAAGAGGAGCGACATCGCGCCCCAGCGGAACATACGTGTCTTCATGCTGATGTTCACCTTTCACCGGTAATATCGCTTCGTTCCTTCAGGTATCCGCGTGCTCGTGCTTGCCGGGTGGTGCCTCCTTTCATGCGTGTCTATCGGTAGGCCATGCGGCCGGCTACATGTCACTGCTATCCTGCCACAGTGCCACAGTTAGCGTGTTCGCAACCAGACGCGCATCATGCCGGGCTCACGATTTGCCCATGCATAATATGGAATCGCTGTGAGGTTAACCGTCCGGGTCGTCGCCGCTTCACCGGCCGAGCCGGTTGTCCTGTAAAGCCGGTTGTCCCAGCCCGCGTCCGGTGGCACGACTTCCGCGTCGCCGGTGAGGACAACAACTCCACCGAGCATCTCCGACCGAAAGGTCGCCTCAAATATGGCGCCGGCGGGCAGCACGAGGTCACGTAGCTCCACACCCGCGAGATCCGCTTGCTCAATGCAATACAGAAGTGGTCCCCGCATCAGGGCAACGCGATCACGGTTCTCGATAGCATAAGGATGGCTTTCCAAGCGCCGAACCGGCATCGGCAGGTGGATCTGGACAGAATCACCCGGCTTCCAGGTGCGCTGTAACTCAACATACGTACCGGGTGTGATCGATCCAGTAAACGGACGGCCATTAACCGTTACCTGCACGCCGGTCTCGCACCAGCCGGGGACGCGGATGAAGAGGCTGAAGGTGCCCTCGCCATTAACCGTCATCGTAACGTCGCCATCCCACGGATAGCGCGTCTGCTGAACTAGCTCGACGCGTTGACCGTCCGGCAGGCTGATTTGCGCCGTGCCCTCGGCATAGAGATGGACCCAGATGCCCGCGTCAGATGTGCTGTAGAAGTAGCCGGGCAGCGACGCCAGGAGCCGCGCGATATTCGGCGGGCAGCATGCGGTGCCGAACCAGCTTTCCCTGCGATGCATGCCGTCATCGGCCAGTGGGTTCTGATAAAAGTAGGTCTGGCCATCCAGCGACAGGCCCGGCAGCGCGCCATTATAGAGAGCCGTTTCCATGAGATCCGTATAGCGTGCGTCGCCGTCGAGGGCCAGCATACGCCAGGCCCACATGAGGCTCCCGATCGCCGCGCAGGTTTCTGTATAGGCGCGCTCATTAGGCAATTCATACACACGGCCAAAGGCCTCGCCTTCCCAATGCGCACCAATCCCGCCACTGACATACATCTGCTTCGTCGTCATGCTCGTCCACATGCGTTCAAGCGCGGCCCGAATGGCTGCCTCGCCTTTTTCCGCAAAGAGGTCGGCTGCACCGGCGTTGAGGTAGACGGCGCGCACGGCATGCCCGTGCATGCGCTCCAATTCGCGGAACGGCTTGTGGTCCTGGTGATAGTCACTCCCGAAGCGCTCATAGGGCTCGCCGAGCAGACCGTGGCCCCGCACATCAATAAAGAACTCGGTCTCGTCGAGGTACTGTCGCTTACCAGTGGTTCGGTACAGCTCAACCAGTCCCATTTCGACCTCGGGATGGCCGTCGGCCCAGACACGCTTGCCTTGCTCCTCGGGTCCGAACATCGTGCAGACATGGTCGGCAAGACGCGTCGCGATATCGAGCAATGAGCTGCTACCAGTTGCACGGTAGTGCGCGACGGCCGCCTGAAAGAGATGCCCCGCGCAATACAGTTCGTGCAAATCGACGTTGGTCCAGCGCTCGGTGGCGCGTTCGAACATAAAGTAGGTGTCGAGGTAGCCGTCCGGCTGCTGGGCCGGGCCAATCTCGGCGATAGCCTTATCGACCAATTCCACGAGGCGTGGATCGTGTTCAGTAGCCAGAGTCCATGCCGCTGCCTCCAGCCATTTGTACAAATCGCTATCGTTGAAGAAGCGACCTTTGAAGAGGATGTTGGAGTTGCCTGCAGCACGTCGAAAATTGTCAATGCGGCCGGTCTCTTCACACAGTTGGTATTGTGCTGGGAGAGTAACCTCACGATTGGTACGACGGCGGGGCGTCCAAAAGGTATCCGTGAGCGTTACTGCGGTCAACGGTACGGGACGCAAGCGGGCATAGGGGCTATGCGTTGTATCGACAACGACAGGTGCGGATCGACCTTGATCGGGCATTGTTCTGGTACCTCCTAATCAGTAGTGATACCGCTCGACGACGAGTTCGGTTGACCGGTGGGGGTGTTTCGCTCCCTTGGAGACAAGGCCAGTCAGGTAGTTGAGTTTGTTAATTGCGATAGATGAAGTAATGGCAAACGTTTGTATTGGAAACATACAGTAGTGGCAAACGTTTGCTTTGTCAAGTGGAAATGAGTGCGTAGGATACAACAGTCATGAAGACCTTACAAAATGGTTGCGCCCTGAATCGAGACAGACAAATTGAGCGAGTTAAGGTAGGCTAGACGTATCAACAACTGCCTATCTGAGGAGGCACACTTGGCACCGATACGAGTAGGGGTGATTGGTACGGGCTTGATCTGGATACGCACCCACCGGCCATTGCTCGCCACACTTAGGGACGTGTTTCAGCCGGTGGCATTCTGCGATGTGAGTGCAGAGCGGCGTGCTGCGGTGGCGCATGATTTTCCTGATGCCCAGGTTGTGTCCGATTACCAGAGCTTGTTGCAGATACCAGAGATCGAGACCGTGATGATCTTTACACCCATCGCGCTCAATGCGCCCATTGCGATGGCGGCACTACAAGCCGGCAAAAACGTTATTATGGAAAAGCCAATCGCCCGCTCGACGGTCGAAGGGCGAGCATTGGTGGATATGGCGATGCAGCATCAACGACGCCTCTTCGTCACCGAGCAGATGGGGTATCGCAAAGCGGAAGAGCAATTGGCTGAAGTGATCAACTCCGGCGAGATCGGCGACCTGGTGATGTGGGAGCGGGTCGCCCATGGGGATCTCGATACGGCACCGCCGCCGATACGCTATGAGACGACGCCCTGGCGCAAGTCTGCCGATTTTCCACTCGGTACATTGTTTGATGGTGGCATTCATCAAATTGCCGGTTTGACGAAGGTCTTCGGCGTGCCAGAGACCGTCTTTGCCACCGGTCGAAAATTGCGACCGGAATATGGCGAATATGATCATGTGGCTATGACGTTTCAATACGGGAATGGTGCCGTCGGCCTCCTAAGTCATTCTACCTATCTTCCAGCGGTGCAAAACCATTTTCATGTGTACGGCAGCCGTGGTGTGATCGCAGTTGAGTCTAACCGGCTGGTTGTGAACAAGCCGGATCAGCCGCAACGGATGATCGAGCAGCCTGTAGAGCAAAGTTATGCCGCGATGTGGCAAGCTTTTGCCCGAGCCGTGAGGGACGATCACCCGCCGTACTACACGCCGGAACGAGCGTTAACTGACGTCGCGATCCTTGAGATGGTGGATCGCTCGATCAAAAAAGGAACACCTCAGCACGTTGACGTACCGCAATCGGTGCGTGAGGTATAAGAGATAGCATAGCGAGGAGAGCATATGGCGACAAGCGAATTGGCGGGCCGGCGGGCACCCCGTGAGATGCTCATTAATGTACCGCGGCTCATCTCAGCCTATTACACCTACAAACCGGATGTCAGCGACCCGGAGCAACAGGTCGCTTTTGGCACATCGGGTCATCGCGGTTCTTCGGTGAGGAATTCGTTTAATGAAGACCATATTCTGGCGATCTGCCAGGCGCTCTGTGAGATGCGGCAGGCCGAGGGCATCGATGGGCCGTTGTACGTAGGCATGGATACGCATGCGCTGGCCGAACCGGCGCTTGCGACCGCCGTCGAGGTGTTTGCCGCGAACGGAGTGGAGTTGATGATCCAGACGGGCCTCGACTTCACGCCCACACCGGTCATTTCGCATGCCATTTTAACCTACAACCGTGGCAGAACGACGGGGCTGGCAGATGGCGTTGTGATCACGCCGTCCCACAACCCACCTGAGGATGGTGGCTTCAAGTATAATCCACCGTCGGGGGGCCCGGCGGATACTAAGACGACCGGGCGGATCCAGGACAGGGCTAACGAACTTTTGAGTAGCAACTTGCAAGGTGTCAAGCGTATGCCGTTTGAACGGGCGCTCAAAGCGGGCACCACGCACGAGCATGACTATATCATGCCGTATGTGCAGGATTTAGGCAACGTCATTGATATGGATGCGGTCGCGGCAGCAGGCCTCAAGATCGGGGTTGATCCGATGGGCGGCGCGTCGGTGCATTTCTGGGAGCCCATCGCCGAGATCTACAGACTCAACCTCGACGTCGTGAATCGTTATGTGGACCCAACCTTTGCGTTCATGACCGTCGACAAGGACGGCAAAATCCGCATGGACTGCTCCTCGCCGTATGCTATGGCGAGCTTGATCGAGCTCAGGGACAAATTCGACATTGCCTTTGGCAACGACCCCGACTGTGACCGGCACGGCATCGTCACACGTAGTGCCGGCCTCATGAATCCGAACCACTACCTAGCAGTAGCTATCTCGTACCTGTTCCGTAACCGGACTGGGTGGCGTAAGGATGCAGCTGTCGGGAAGACGCTGGTCTCAAGCTCGATGATCGATCGTGTAGCAGCGGATCTGGGCCGTAGGTTGGCGGAGGTGCCGGTCGGCTTCAAGTGGTTTGTGGACGGATTAGTGGATGGCTCCTACGGCTTTGGCGGCGAGGAAAGCGCCGGCGCGTCGTTCCTGCGCAAAGACGGCAGCGTGTGGACCACCGACAAAGATGGCATGATCCTCGATCTGCTGGCGGCCGAGATCACTGCTAAGACCGGGCGTGACCCCGGTGAGCACTACCAACAGTTGGAAGCGCAGTTTGGCAGCCCGGTCTACGAGCGTATAGACGCGCCGGCCACTCCGCCACAGAAGACGATCCTCAGCAATCTTGCACCCGATATGGTGGAGGCAACCGAGCTCGCGGGTGAGCCGATTGCCGCTAAGCTAACGCGCGCGCCTGAGAACCAGGCTCCGATTGGCGGATTGAAAGTGGTCGCCGTCAACGGGTGGTTTGCTGCGCGACCATCCGGTACAGAGAATATCTACAAAATCTATGCGGAGAGCTTCAAAGGCGCGGAGCATTTGCGGCAGATTCAGGCGGAAGCACAGGCGATTGTGACAGCAGCCTTGCAGCGAGCAGGGGTATAAAGGATAGGAAGGATGACCAGCATGAGCGAGGTACCTTTCGCGCTGCAGCGTTTGGGCACGATCATGAGCCCCAACCCTGCTGATCCACTGGAAGTGGACGGCGTGTTGAATCCTGCCACGTGCCGGGGCCGAGATGGTACCTTATATTTATTTCCACGGGTGGTCGCAGCCGGGAACTTTTCGCGGATTGGGCGAGCGCGGGTGCGGTTCGAGCATGATGATCCGGTTGGGGTCGAGCGTCTAGGCTATGTGCTGGAACCAACCGAAGGCTTTGAGCAGAATGAGCATACCGCCGGTGTCGAGGACCCACGCATTACGTATATCGCGGCGATTGATACCTATGTCATGGCGTATGCAGCTTATGGTCCGTTGGGACCGCGCATCGCACTGGCAACCTCGCATGACACACAGAGCTGGCAGCGGATTGGTCTGGCCAAGTTTGCCTACGAGCCGCAGTACCGCACCGATTTTGATCTATATGTCAACAAAGATGCGCTGCTGTTTCCTGAGCCGGTAACCGATCCGCAAGGTCGTCTCGCATTAGCATTGATCCACCGGCCCGATTACCATGTCCAGTGGTGGAATCCGCAGGGGCTGTCCATACAACCTGCAGGTGTGACCGAGGCCCGCCCTGCGATGTGGATCTCGTATGTGCCACTCGACGCGGTCCAGGCCGACCTGCGCAATCTACAGCTGTGGCACCATCATCACCTGCTCGCCGTGCCAGAGCAACCCTGGGAAGAGCTTAAGATCGGCGGAGGCACACCGCCGGTACTGACACCGCTCGGCTGGCTCACACTGTATCATGGGGTCGCCGGCGAGATTCTGCCGAACGTGGATCACCAGCCGCATGTACGCTACTGCGCCGGAGCTATGATATTGGACCGCGACGATCCACGGAAGGTGTTGTACCGCTCACCATCCCCAATTCTCGCGCCCGATAGTGCTGATGAGCAGCAGGGCGTGGTCGATAACGTGGTGTTTCCCACTGCAGTCGATGTCCGTGCCAATGGACGCATCGAGGTGTATTATGGGATGGCAGACGCGCGCATCGGCGTAGCACGGCTCCAGGTGCCGGCAGCCTTACCAAAGGTTATCGCATAAGTGCCTGGAAACCAGCCTGCACGAAGTGCTGATCAAAGGTCAATGCTTCAGTGATTCCAGCATCACCCATGACGACAAATGAAATGCAGTCAACCAAACCCCCGGCTTTATCTTGAAAAGCGCGGTAGAGGTCAAATGCTCGCTCAAATACATCACGAGACAAGTGTGAGATCTCTACCTCATCAGAAGTTATGAACTCCTCGATGATAGCCACGGCCTCCTGCTTATAATTTCGAGCCAATGCATTGCCAATTTCGAGTAGTACTGCATCAGTAATCAACAAAGGAAACCCTTCAAGCTTATCAGCAAGGGCAACAGCTTGTGAATGATATTGGTCCCGAGTATTGATGAGTGCTACAACAAACAGTGTGTCAACAAAGATTGGTGTCGGCACGGTTTTCCCTGTCCGTATACGAGTCCAGGTTTGCAGCAAAGTCTTCTGGTGCTTCGATCGTAATGTGTTTCAACCGTGACATCAGACTGGGCTTGCCGACAGATGCTTTGGCTTCGGCAAAACTTTTCACTAATTGGTAAAGCTCATCTAAATGCTCGTCACTCACGCGCTCAATTTCGGCCTGCACTAATTCCTTCGTCGTCATGCCAACCCCTCATTCTCCAAACTGAGCATATCATAATACCGCAAGGTGCATTCCCGGCGCGGCGAGTTACAGATGCGATTGATCGGGGTGGTACAATTCCGCCTTAGGATGGGATTAATGCCAGAAGATCGACGCTGATGTTCTGGGAAAGTTGTAGGGCACTGTGCTTCAACCATTTCGTAACGAACCATTGACTGATTTTTCGGTTCCTGACAATGCGCAGGCGATGCGTACGGCGCTTAATAACGTGCGGCGACAACTCGGGCAAACATATCCTTTAACGATTGGCGGCGAGCAGATCAGTACAAGCGAGACGATGCGCTCGATTAATCCTGGGCAGCCAAGCGAGGTCGTCGGGGTACTCGCTAAGGCGACTGTGGAGCATGCCAACCAGGCGGTCGAGGCAGCGGCCCACGCTTTCAAGACATGGAGCCGCACGCCATACGAGGAACGAGCGAACTATTTGTTCCGAGCCGCTGCGATCATGCGGCGCCAAAAGTTCGAGTGGGCCTCGTGGATGGTCTATGAAGTTTCCAAGAGTTGGGCTGAGGCGGATGCGGATGTGGCCGAGGCGATCGACTTTATGGAATATTATGGCCGTGAGATGCTCCGGCTAGGCAGCCCACAGCATGTTGTTAGTGTCGTAGGCGAAGATAATTCGTTGTATAACATTCCGCTGGGTGTGGGTGTTGTGATTCCGCCGTGGAACTTCCCGCTGGCAATTATGACCGGTATGACGACTGCCGCCATCGTGGCAGGCAATACGGTCGTACTGAAACCTGCTTCGACCTCGCCGGTGATCTCCGCACAGCTGGTCAAGCTGCTTAACGAGGCCTGCCACCTACCCGCTGGTGTACTAAACTTCGTGCCTGGGCCGGGCGGGTCGATGGGCGATGCGCTGGTCGATGATCCCAAGACACGCTTTATCGCCTTCACGGGCTCGAAAGAGGTCGGTCTGCGGATCTTCCAGCGGGCAGCGGTGCGGCAGCCGGGCCAGAACTGGCTCAAACGCACGATCCTGGAGATGGGCGGTAAAGATGCGATCGTAGTCGACGAGACCGCCGATCTGGACCTGGCCGCCGAGTCGATCACGCTCTCGGCCTTTGGCTTCCAGGGCCAAAAGTGCTCGGCCTGCTCGCGCGCGATCATTGTGGATAGTGTGTATGACGAGGTGCTGCGGCGGGTGGTCGAGCGGAGCCGCGCGCTGACCGTTGGTGACACCACTGAGCAAGGCACCTACATGGGGGCGGTCATTGACCGCAACGCCTTCGACAAAATCAACAGCTATATCGAGACGGGCAAGGCCGAGGGCCGAGTGGTGTTGGGCGGCGAGCGCAGCGATCCTGACCAGGGCTATTTCATCCCGCCGACGATTGTGGCCGACGTACCCGAAGATGGCAAACTGGCCTGCGAAGAGATCTTCGGTCCGGTGCTGGCCGTTATTAGGGCACGCGACTTCGACCATGCGGTCGAGATCTTCAACGGCACGGAGTATGGCCTGACCGGTGGCTTGATCTCGAATGACCGCACGCGGCTCGACCGTGCACGCAAAGAGTTCCATGTCGGCAATCTGTATCTGAATCGCAAGATTACCGGTGCACTTGTCGGCGCGCAGCCCTTCGGTGGCTTTAACATGAGCGGTACCGATTCGAAGGCTGGGGGGCCTGATTATCTGCTGCTGTTCACACAGGGCAAATCGATCACCGAGCGGTACTGACGAAGGGATGAGGACTGAGGACTGAGGACTGAGTGGGAGTCCTTTCAGGCTATACTGCTTATAGGTCGGCATTGGGCCGGCCGGTAAGCAGGGGTCTGAAAGCATGCCACGATTAGAAATCGAAGGGCAAGGCACGTTCGAGGTTGCCGAGGGAACGCGGCTGGTGCTGGCGATTGAGGGCCAGGGTGTCGACATCCTGCATCGTTGTGGTGGTAACGCGCGCTGCACGACCTGCCGCATTGAGTTTACGAGCGGCGAGCCGCAGCATATGACGGTAGCCGAAAAGAATAAGTTGGCCGAGCGTGACCTGCTGGGTAAGGTGCGCCTGTCCTGCCAGTGTGTGGTGGACCATGACATGGCGGTGCACGTCTTGATGACGCAGACCAGTGAAAACCTGACCGATCCGGGTGATCCCCCGGCACCCGAGATTACCCCACCAGCCGAATGGACGACGATGGCCTAGCCATCCTGGAAGCGTATATGGCGTTTGAAGTGTCGTTTATCGTCCGCCTTTGTCACCCCGAAGACGCACCGCTCCTCGCACCCCTGATCGTCGCCCTGGCGATGGAAGAAGGTGAAGAGGTGGCCACGCCGGAGGAGGTCGCAACGGTCGTGAGTGCACTGTTGGAGAGTGGGGCCAGCGATTTCTTGCTAGCTCTGATCGAGGATCGCCCGGTCGGGTGTATGCAAATTGCCTACCGCTTGTCGACATGGCAGGCATTACCCTATGCCTATATCGAAGACTTTTACCTTGCACCTGAGGCGCGTCGCCAAGGAATTGGGACGAAAATGCTGGATTATGCCTTGCAGCGGGCGGACGGTCAGGGCAGTGATTGTGTGCAATTGGATGTCAGGAGCGCGAACACACCCGCCCGCCGGTTGTATGAGCGTTTTGCCTTCCAAGATAGTGGGAGCATCCTGATGAAGCTGCCCTTGCCGCTGGGTGAAGCATACGACCCGCATATTGCTGAGGTGATGGAAACGGTGCGACAGTTGCGCGGACAGGATCGGAACGACGCGTGATATGCCTATTCCGAGGAGTACTGGTTGCCTGCCTGTGCGTGCTCCTGGCCAGCTGTGCTGCCACAACGCCGACCACAACCATGTCCGGCGGAGGTCAAACGCCAGTCGATGCGCAGGGAGAGGTGGCGGGTGGCGGGCAGCCACCGACGGTTAGCACTGTAGGTGCAACTGCGAGCATAGCTGCGGAAGCTGCTCGGCCCGCCGGGATTGTAACCGCCAGTATGCGCGAGCTTGGGATTACGGGTGAGGCGTGGGCCAGTGAAGGCAATCCGCAGGCAGCAGTGACGGTCGTTGAATTTTCGGACTATGGTTGCCCATTCTGCGGACGGTACGTGAGCTCGACCTACCCAATTCTCAAAAAGCAATTCATCGATACCGGCAAAATCTTCTATGTGTTTAAAGACTGGCCGGTGGTCCAACTGCACCTGCAAGCCAAGTTGGCCGCAGAGGCGGCGGAATGCGCGGGCGACCAGGGCAAATACTGGCCCATGCATGATCTGCTGTTCGCCAACCAGCAGAGTTGGGACACGACAGCCGCAGTGGCTACGGCGGCCTTTGCGAGATATGCGGCCCAATTGGGACTGGAGCGGAGCACGTTCGTGCGTTGTACGACCGGACACATGTATGCCGCCGAGATCGAACAGGATATGGCGCAGGGAGATCATGTAGGGACCAGCGGCACGCCGACCTTTATCATTAATGGGAAGCAACTGGTTGGCTCGCAGCCGGCACAGGCCTTCATTAATGCGATTACTAATGAGATGAACCACACGCCATGACCCCGACGCCGAGCACATCCGCACCGGCAGCGAAAGGTTGGCGACCCCATGACCTCCCTGCTGCTCAGGCCGTCCTTGAACAGCTCGACGGCTTACGCAAAGTTGCTCGCAATGAACTGGGGAGCCTAGCAAGTGCATGCACACTGCGTGCCTACGAGCCTGGTACTCCGTTGATGGTCGAGCACGCGGTGCCGCATACACTGTTCATCATCCTGCATGGCTCAGTCTCCTTGACGATCGGCGATCACGATGAACACCCAGCATTGATTACCTTCCTCGGACGTGGTGACATTTGCGGGGAAGGGGGGCTGTTCGGCACGCGCTACCGGCGGCTCTCGGCCTGGGCCGAGTCGCGAGTATATGCCCTCCAAATACATTACGCTGAACTCGAACAGATGCTAGGGAGCCTGCCAACGTTTCACAAGCAATTACAGCGGTTATTTCGTGAACGGTTGCTCCAGACGACGCTCGCCAAAGTCCCGCTCTTGGAGGCACTGAACGCGATCGAGCGGCTGGCCCTAGCGGCGGAGCTTGAGGAGCGAATCTTTGAACGGGACGACACGATCATCGAACTCGGTACGGCCAGCCAGTCGCTGTACCTCGTGGCGAGTGGTCAAGCTGTCATGATGCACAGTAGCCGGCCCTTACACGTGTTGGGTCCGGGCGAACTGTTTGGCGAAATTGCGATGCTGACCCACGCAGCACAAACCACCGCGATCCGGGCGCTGACGCAGGTGCGCGTATTGCTGATTCCGTTAGACACCTTTCGCCAACTGCTACGCGAGCACCCGGAGATTGCGGTCCGCTTAGAAGCACTGATCAACCAGCGCTATGTTACGGTGACCGACCAGCGCTATCTTGCAACCGTTACCTCGGCACTCGAATCCGGACTAGTACGCGGTCGTAAGGCGTTGGCGCGCATCCCGGCCTTGTGCCCGCCGGACTGTCATTTGTGTGAGCGGGCGTGTGGAGCACGTTGGGGCGTGCCGCGGATTCGTGTGCATGGAGCTACGTTTGGTGACGCCGACGTGCTGCGCGGCTGCAAACACTGTATATGGTCACCGGAGTGTGTCGAAGCTTGTCCTGAGGATGCGATCAAGCTGGATGACGATGGCTTTTTATGGGTCAATGATCGGTGTACCGGCTGCTCAGTATGTGTGAGTGCGTGTCCGTATGAGGCCATCGAGATGATTCCGCTGTATCCACCGAGCAATGGTCCTTTGGATTGGCTACGGCACAAAATCCGGCCACCAGCTCCGCTACGGATGCATGCCAACAAATGTGACGGCTGCCACGGCGAGGAGGATCAAGCGTGCATGGTAGCTTGTCCAACCGGCTCACTGCGCTGGCTCAGTTTTACCGACGTTACGCCCTATGGGTATGTGGCCGAAGACACGGGAGCTTCCGCTCTTTAACCGGCCATCTTCATCTGCACAAGGCCAACCAGCCGCTCCACTTCAGTGCCGAGCCCATCGGTCAGGCGGCCCACTTCCGCACGTACCTCGCGCACATAGCGCTGGTCCTCAAGCGCGCGGAGATTAATGTCCACATTGAGCAGTGCCGCCTCCGTCGCCGCATGTGCCAGATAAATTCCCGCGCCCACGTCACTCACGGCGGATGGGTTGCCTTGTTCGATGACCGGCTGGCATAGCGGCAGGAGCCCAAGCGCCGCCCTGGCTGTGCGCAATGGCACCTCGGTGGCACGCCGCAGGGCCGCCTGGATGGCGTCACGCCGGATCGCCGTATCGGCATCCGTCACCCGTGGCAGTTTATAGGCCGCGCTCAAGCGTTTGAAGGCGAACACATCTTCCTCAGCCAGAGACTGGAGTTCATGGCGAAGCGCTTCGGCTCGGTCGAGCATCGTCTGCATCACCGCTTCGGCAGCAGCATAGCGCGGCCGGCCGATGGTTAAACGGCAGACCATGCTCAAAAGCGCAGCCCCCATTGCACCGCTAAGTGCCGCAGCACTGCCACCACCAGGCGCGGACGACTTGCTGGCCAGCTCGTCCAAAAACGCGGTAATGGGCTGATCTAAATTCCACTGTTCCATCGCCGTACCTCTTGCTACAGTCAAACATGGCTGCAGAATAACACAGGATATGGCGATTTGGCGGGGAAAGACAAGAGTCTCGAACTGAAGTTTAGGCTCAACAGGGAGCTATGCTTCGAAGATCCATTTATCCGTGTCACGTTGGTAAGAGCCGAGCAGTTCATTACTCTCAAAGAAGTTGTTGACCTCGGTCTGGCCATTGGCGAGGGTATCAGAAGCATGGATTAAGTTACGCCCAATGGATACGGCAAAATCGCCGCGAATAGTGCCAGGCGTGGCCTTGACCGGATTTGTAGCACCGACCGTACTGCGAATCGTTTCGATCACATCCTGGCCTTCAATGGCGATCACGACCACAGGGCCAGACTGAATGAACTGGACCAGACTAGGGAAGAAAGGGCGGTCTTTGTGAATCTCGTAGTGCTTGCGAGCCAGAGTATCATCGATCTGCATTAACTTCAGGCCGACGAACTTGAGCCCGCGGGCCTCTAGCCGTCCGATCAGGGTACCAAGCAGCCCACGTTGGAGCGCATCGGGTTTCAATATGACAAGTGATCGTTCCATAGTGATCCTCCTAACAACACGAAAGACCGTCGTTGGCGGTCCTTCGGTTCGGGACGGTAGTGTACTCGATATACAGACAGGCAGCAAATACTAAATCGGCACCGCCTCAGAAATGCGCTTTGCGGCCCAGCGCATTTTGAGCTTAACCATACCAAGTGTTGGGCGATCAGGAGCCACGCGCCGGCGTCCAACTATACTCTTCCATAGCCTCACGGAAGCGATCTTGTTTCGTGTACGCGTCGCCTAACAAGCGGTGCAACCGCCGAAGCAGGGCTGGCTCGGAATGCGCGGCGATCAACTCCCGGAGGTCATCTGCCACCGGATCGACCAGGACATTACGCCTTAAGAGCTGTTTATAATGGTCCAAGGCCGGTTCCAGGTCGCCGGTTTGTTCACTCATGCGTGCGACGGCGAGGCGCATCGTATCATTGTCGGGATCGGCTGTGAGTTGGGCTTGATACCTTGCGAGATCGTTCGTACCGGCGTCGTTGACGCGGGGGACCGAGGGCGCTGATGACTCGGCGGCGGCAGCCGAGGCTGATCGCACGATCTCGGGTCCGGGTGGTTGCGCAACAGGCTCTGCGGTAGGCACTTCCGCATGTGCAATTTGTTCGGCTGAAGGTAGCGGCGACTCACCTAGGTCAAATTGGCTGATCTCTTCATCAGTGAGGCCAAGATCGGCCAACGAAAAGGGTGTGAGCTCCGGCTCGTGCTCCGGTGCAGGCGCGTCTTGCGGTGGCAAGGCAGGATCTGGTGTGTTGGCAGGTGTCTCGGTTGCCGCGTTCGCAGCGGGCAGACCGAACTCGGCAATTTCTTCCTCGGTTAGGCCGAGATCGGCCAGTGAGAAAGGCTGCAACTCGGCTTCATCGCTCAAGACTGAAGGGAGTGGTGCAGCAGGCTGATCGGTCCCTTGCATCTCCGTAAAGGAGGCAATCTCTTCCTCGCTCAAACCTAGATCAGCCAGTGAGAAGGGCGTCATCTCAGGCTCTGCCCCAGCGGCGGCAGGCGACGCGTCGCGGAGATCAGCATCATCCAGCGAGAAGAAGTCACTATCGCCTGGCTCGGCCTCGTCGGGTGTAGCCGCTGGAGCTGGCGCGTCAGACTTGGCCTGCTGCATCGGTTTGTCGAAGATCGAGTCTTCTTGCTGAGGCGCAACTGGAGATGTCACCGGTTGCTGGCTACGCCATGATGGTTCTTGCCAGCTAAACCCGGTCGGCGCATCGTCAGTAATGGTTTCAAGGTCATGCGAGGCTGTAGTCACGGGCTGATCGGCAGGCACATCAAGATGCTCTGGTTCAGGCTCATTGAAATCATCGAATGAGAAGGGCTGGATACCGCCGGGCTCGTCAAGGCTGAAGGGCTGAATGTCACTGCCGAGCTCATCGAAGCTAAAGGGTTGGACAGCGGCATCGTTGACGCTTAGCGGGACGTTCGAGCTTGGCTTGCCGTCATCTGCAGCTACGCCCTGTGATGGGGCAGGTGTTACATCATCGAAGTTCCAATCCTCAAAGGAGAAGGGCTTGATATCACTCCATTCATCGGCAGCTTCGGGCTCCGCAACCTGCGGGGGCGTATCATAGATACCCGACGTTGGTGTATGGGCTGCGGCACCGTTGCTTTGGGCCACAGGCGGCGTTGGGTCATCGAAGGCGAGCAAGCTGGCCAGCAGATCATCATCGTTCGGAGCAGTCGCTGCCGGGGCCGGTGGAGCTGCCGGAGGTTGAGCCGGGGGAGTTGCGGGTGACACACCGCTGAGCCACGAATCATCAAAGAAGTCATCGTCGATGCTACCGGCAGGAGCTGTTGCAGCTGCACTCGCTGCGGCCTGTTGCTGTGTCCAGGACTGGAGATCAAAGGCCGGCAGCTGTGGCTCATCGATGCGCTGGGGGGGCAAGAGCTCGAACAAGGCATGTGCCATGGCCAGCTGTGGGTCCTGGCGGGCGGCACGCTGCCACATAGCTTCGCCTTCGGGCTGACCGCCAGCCAGGGAAAGATAGCCTAAAATTAAGGTCGGCTTATGCAGCTCTGCCTCATGATCCAAACACTCCCGGCACCAGTCAGCCGCCTCATCCTCTTGCCCATCGCGCCAGAGTGCCTCGGCCAGGGCCGTGCGCACATCATTGCGCTCCGGCTCGGTATCTAGCACGGCACGGAACTCATCAATCGCCTGAGTATACATTTGCCCACGAGCATACAAGCGGCCCAGGCCTGGGCGACTCAGACGAAATTGGCCAGGCGAGCCAGGGGTTTCTGCGTAGAGGCGCGTGAGTTGAGTGCGGAGTTCGACCAGGTTCGGCTGGATTTCCAGGGCGCGCTCAAAGCTACGAATCGCTTCAACCCGCTGCTCAAGCGCTTGATGGGCCAAGCCGAGCCCATAATAAGCGGCGATGTTTTCGGGGTCGGCCAGCAGGACATGCTCGAAGGCACCCAGTGCTTGCTGCGGTTGGTTGGCGTTGAGATAGGCTTCACCCAGTAGCCGGTGGCCTTCGATCAGCTCGGGAACGTACTGTAGAATGTGTTGTGCAATGCCGATCGCTTGATCCGCAGCACCGGTTTCCAGCGCACGATTGGCTTGTTCGAGCAGCGACTGCAGCGGCACATTTGCCATACATCTCTCCTTGCGGCGACCACCTACGCTGGCGGGCACATACTGCTATAGTTTGGAAAAGATGCCCACAGCGTCTTGCATGTGCGCGATGCCCGACTGGTACGCAACCGCCGTAAGCGTTCAGCGCCTTGCATAAACATTCCACACAGAACGCCCAACGGTCATCCGTTGGGCCAGTGTAGCACACGGTTATGTAACGATCAAGCAGCATATAGGCCGCTAGAACGGCGCAAAAGTCCTACGGACGGGCCATACTGCAGACGACATCAAGCAGCTACCTGCTGCGGTGCGTTACGGTGTATAGTAGCTGCACGCACAAACTGAGATAGTCGTGTATGCACGTAGCCGGAACGAAGGGTTTGCGCCGGTGCGCTCGGCGCAATAATTGCCAATGCCACAAGGGCCTCCTCCACGCTCTCCTGCTCGCGTGGCTGCTAGGAGTGCAACCGGCAGCACAGCCAGGACGGATGTCACCGGCAACAGCCTATGCTGCCGGACAAGCCAGCTTTGAGCTAGATAATGTCAGAATCGTCGTCAGCAGTAGCTTTATGTCGCCGCTGGTGTTCGTCGTAGCAGTAGCCGGTAACGCAAATCAGGTAGCGACCGCCCTTAAGCGCCGGCCATTTCGTGAGTTCTCGGTCATTGCGGTGAGCTTCGGTACACGGCCCGGCACAGAACGAGTGCCGGTGGCGGAGGCTGGCGGCGTCAAGGCGTACAGGGCAGCGCTCGCGAACTATCGTGCTCAACAGCAGGGTCAGCCGCAAACGGGTCCGAGTGCTTCCATTTTTGGACAGCAGGTCGTTGGGCAGGTAAGCGTAGTCAAGCTCCATCTCGATAGCCTCCAGCCGAAAGCAACAGTGATTGCAGAATGGGTCGTGGAAGCAGGACAGCGGCTTTGGATTGTGCGTCTCTCTCAGGAGCAGCAATTGGGAGCAAGCGATTTGATCCCTGCATCACAGTCGTTTAAGGCGTTCGGGGATGTCGTGCTCAAGAGTGATACGCTGGACCGGACATCGACGGTGCATAGGAACGGAAGGCCTACAACGCGCGGGTCCCATACAACGTCCCCAACTACACGTGGGGCTATGGGCATAACTGATCTCGCTGTTCCCGCTTGGTGGAGTGGTGATTGTGACGCCAGCGGCTATATGAGCGGCTCGGGTGGAGCGGCAGCGTATCGGCTTGGCGCAACGTTTCGAGGCATGCCGGTCTGTGGCCCGCGCCCTGCCTTCGATGATGGTCCCGACGTGCTGGTCTCATTCCCAGGCGGATGGGGCGAATACGAGTGGGAGTGCGTTGAGCTGGCGATGCGCTATCTTTACCTGGCCTATGGCATTGATACGTATGGTGCGAGTGGCAGCGAGGTCGTATGGAATTATTCAGGCTCGCTGCTGCAACAGGTTGCAAATGGCAGCAGGTATGTTGCACCGCAGCCCGGCGATGTCCTCAGCTATGGAGCAACCGGCAGCTTCGGCCATACGTCCATCGTTACCAGCTCGGCTATCGACGCTAACGGAAATGGCACCATTAGCGTGATAGAAGAAAACAATTCTAGCGATGGCACCAGCACGCTCAATGTTAGCAACTGGTGGGTCAAGGGCAATGCAGGATCGGTGAGTGGCTGGCTGCATGCTACGTCACGGCTCGCGCCTTCCGTGTATGTGCCATTGGTACAGCAGTAGAGGGTTGATCACAGGGAGCAAGTCACTCGACAGTATGAACAGCGTTTGATCGAACGACGTCCCATACAGCCTCTGGATGTTTCTCTGCAACTTGTAGCAGAACACGCGCAGCGCCTTCCGGTACGCGGCGTCCTTGTTCCCAGTTGCGAAGTGTGGCAACACTGATACCAAGCAGCGAGGCAAACTCACTTTGTGAGAGCTTATAGCTGCTACGAATCCCTTTTACGTCGGGCGCGTGTACAGTAAAACTCCTTGCAGGACGTGCATTGCCGCGGAGAATTGCGCCACCTTCGCGCACGCTTTCTACGAGGTCAGCGAACAGCTCATCATTCATGGGTATTCCTCCGCCACAATGTTCTTCAATACCTTTAGCTGCTCTTCGGAAAGATCATCCTGTACATTTTTAGGATACATCAACAGCATGAGGAGTTGGTTTTGCCCAAGAGCTAAGTAATAGATGACTCTTACCCCGCCCCGCTTCCCACGGCCCCCGATGCCCCACCGTACTTTACGGATACCACCACTACCTTTGATGATAGCTCCAGACTCTGGATGCTGCACGAGTTCAAGTTGTAGTGCTCGATATTCTTCTTCGGATAGGAGTACTTTGACTTGTCGCGTGAATATAGAAGTTTCAATAATTTCCATACGTCCATAAGCCGCACCGAAGTCTTTCTTCTTCAAATGTCCTATACGCCATTGACACACAATACTATACGCCAAAGGCGTACACTCGTCAAGACCAGATAATGGGATTGGACCTGCGACGCTAGATATTTGGGGAGACCACAAGCATAATCTTGTAGGGCAAGGAATAACCCCCTACCGCCTATGATCTGACTTGTGCGTTTGACGTCGTTCAAATACTTACGTACGGTGCATGAGGTTAAGGTGTACTACCCGAAGGTTTGTCCTATGGAAACATTAGCTGCCGATGCATCGCTCGAAGTTGAGCAACTGCAACTCAAGATCATGTGCCTCATGCCTACATGTCGTAATCTTCAACTTGCTGGAGAAATGAATCGGATGGTACATACCTCGGCATTGCGTGGGCTGCGACAGCGCTATCCTCGTGCCTCTGATACTGAACCACTACGCTCGGTCCTGTGCTTGCCGCACAGATCTATAGTTGTGTATGTGCTGGGCACCTCAGATGATCCGAGTGCTATTACCTAGCCCCGGGCGCGCAGTTATACTCTCTTCCAGTTGTCGGATCGCCGCTGCTTCAATAGCACTTGCTTCATCTTTCTTGCGGTAAGCTGTAACCACTGGCATCCCAATCGCTTCCTGGACTTCTGGTGGTGCTCCTGGGACCAGTACGCCTGCAATATTCGGCACCTCAATATGATCCACCACCCCACCATAAATCTCTCGAGTAAGTTGGTGGAAGCCGTAGGGACTACTCAGAAATGCCGCTAAATAGCCATTCGCTCCAGGATGAGCTTTGCAGCTGAGCCGAGCGATATTGTTGCTTCCTGCCCAACTGGCCATATATTCCGTGACTAGTCCAATTCGACCCACAGTGCCATCAGTAGTAACCAGCACCTCACCTTTATGAAGCATGAGCGCATCAAGAACAGGCGTGAGCTTTGAGATATATCCTAGATCGTATGGGCGCGGCTGGGGCAATTGTGAAGGCCGTAAGAACAGTATACCGTATGCTTTCTCAACGTAGATCCGCTTAAACCGAGGGGGGAGGGCTATCTGATCGACGAGTCCTTCTAGTGCTGTGGGGCGGAAGGTTCCCTTGTGGAGAAGATCCACAATTGTGCGCACTAAGGGGACGTGATATGACGAATCGAAGCGGTGACACTCTGCATGGTCTAAAGACCAGCAGCTTCTTGGAACAACCCATCCATTGATGAGCTTATGTTCCAACGGAGCTGTCCGCCCCGTTTTAAGATATTGAGCGCTGCGTTGTGGTCGCGATCCAACGAAAGCAAACAACGCGGGCAATCAATCCAGCGGTCTTTGAGCGTTAATTGCTCAAACCGATAGCCGCATCCTGAGCAGTCTTTCGACGTGTAGGCCGGGTTTACTTCGACAACCACACGTCCAGCCTCTTCCGCTTTGGCGTGTAATCGTGCCACGAAGGAGCCCCATCCCGCATCTAAAATGCTCTTTGCAAGGTGGCGGTTTTTCACCATGTTGGTGATCTTCAAGTCCTCCACCGCGATCCGGTCGTACTGTACGATCAGGCGATGTGACTGCTTGTTCAGAAAGTCCTTGCGTTGGTTGCCGATGTGCTCGTGCTGGCGCTGGAGTGCGACCACCGCTTTCCTTCGATTGCTTCCACCCTTGCTGCGACGTGCTACGCGGCGTTGCAGGATACGAAGCTTGGCTTGCTCCCGTCGATACCAGCCCTGCTTGGGAGTCGTGTCCCCGTCGCTCGTGGTGAGCAGACTTGCAATCCCCACATCAACTCCCACATCCTTGCCCGTCGCAGGCAGCGCGGTCGGTTCGTACTCAGCAGTGAAGCAGGCATACCAACCGCTCGCCTTTCGTATCAACCGCAAGGTCTTGATCGTGCCTTCGATCTGGCGATGCCAGCGCACGGCGATCCGTCCAATGCCACTCACACGTAAGCGCCGCCCGTCCAGCTTAAAGCCGTTGCCGTATTCTTTAAAGCCAAAACTGTCGAAGCGATTGCACCCCTTGAAGCGTGGATACCCTGCCTTGGCCCCGAGGACACCCCCGGTCTTGACCCGCCGAAAGAACGCCTGAAACGCCTGGTCCAGGTCGCTTACCACCACTTGGAGGACGTGGCTATGCACCACCTTGGCCCACGGACTCGCGGCCTTATGGTCTTTGACCCGGCGTAACTGTTCGTACTTGCCGATGGTTTCGCCGCGCTCCTCGTAGGCCGTCTTGCGTTCGGCAAGCAGGTCGTTATACCAGCGGCGGCAGGTCTCGCGGGTCGCGTCGAGCTTGCGTTCCTGTGCCTTCGATGGGTAGAGGCGATACTGATAGGCTTTGAGCATCGGCAAGGATCCTTACTGCGAGGCGGATGGCATCGCTATCGGTGGCAACGCCGAAGCGTTCCTTGATACGTTCAATCGCGGCATGATCGCGGTCGGCAAGCCAAATAGTCGTTCGTTTCATGCGTCCAGTATATCATAATGTCATACAAACGACCAAGGCTAAAGCCAGTCACGAAAACCCGCCTAACTGCGGGGATTGAAATCCCGCAGCTTGCGGCGGGTTCTGTTCTGTCATCTTCGCATCCAAAATTGCGAGATTATTGCGTAAAGTCGCCGTGTGGGGATGAGTAGGACCCAGCACCTGCTCATGAATAGCCAGTGCCCGTTCATACAACGGTCGTGCTGCTCCATACTCCCCTACAGCGTTGAGTAGAAAAGCCAAGTTGTTGAGGCTCGTCGCCGTGTCGGGATGGGTGGGACCCAGCACCTGCTCATGAATAGCCAGTGCCCGTTCATACAACGGTCGCGCTGCTCCATACTCCCCTACATCCTTCAGCACACCAGCCAAGTTGTTGAGGCTTGCCGCCGTGTGGGGATGAGTAGGACCCAGCACCTGCTCCCGAATCGCCAGTGCCCGTTCATACAACGGTCGCGCTGCTCCATACTCCCCTACAGCGTTGAGTAGAAAAGCCAAGTTGCTGAGGCTCGTCGCCGTGTCGGGATGGGTGGGACCATATACCTCCGAATAGATATCACAGGCTTGGTCGTACAGGCGTCGTGCCTTTTCCTGAAGCTTCTGTTGGGACGCTATGATCCCTAACTCAGCCACGGTTGATGCAAGTGCAAGTTGTGCTTCACGTCGTGGCGATTGTGAAAGAAACAAAGCCTCAGCTTGATGCAAATAACTCGCAGCCAGATCATGGTCCTGACGAATCCTAACTAGACGCCCAAGAATGATAAATGCCGATCCTTCGGTCAAGGGTGATCGAGCTGCTCGTGCATGTGTCAGCGCACTTGTAAGCATACTATGAGCCCGATCCAACTCTCCACGTTCGAGATAATCCTCAGCGGCCTCTCGCTCCCACTCCGACAGCTGCTGCCACTCTGCGGGAGCCACGTTCGGGGTATTGGAGCCCTCTGTCGTCTTCTCATTAAGCCGGAGTTGTTGCTGCAAAGCTCGTGCAAGGAGGTCGATGCGAACTAACAATGTATCTAATGGGGTTGCTGCTTTGACATGCTCCAAGCTGCGTTTCGCTTGGTTTGGGTTGTTCGCTAACAACCACAGATCAAAGAGTGCCCGATTGATGACTGAGTGTTGTCCCCCTAGCCCTGAAAGCACCTCCGCTAATTCGGCTGCCATTCTCATTCGTGGATATTTTGTGTCGGATTCAATTTTATGAAGCAATAGTAACCGGATCCATTCTTGGTGAAATCGTTGACGACGGAATGGCTGAGGATTCCCATCCCTATATACCATCAGAACGTCGCATTCAACGGTTAACGTTCCTTCTTCCCAGTTGGCGATTGCCGAGAGCAATTGATCAGTAGGAGCTATATTTTGGTATTGAATCGGTTGCTTGGTCGGACGCGCTCCACCTACAAACCGGTGCGCGGCTTCGACTGCCGCTTCAGCGGTAAACTCCATCCCCTCTAGGGCGGCAAATGCTAAGAAGCGCTCCAAGAACACAGAATCGCATAGTCTGTTGGGCTGCTGGTCCCATGGTTCAGCAAACCAGGTCTTGAACAGATCGGTATACTTGCTCCACAGGAAGTTACCGGCTGGTGTAATCTCATAGTACCCAGATGCCGTACGTACCACATAAGCGTAATCTTGCCACGCCTGCCACATCTGCTCCGTTAACACCGGCCATCCACGTGTATAGCGCCACAGGAGTTCGGCAAGCTGAGCATCATCGTCCAGCACCTCCGTTAATTCTGCCTCCGTCAAGTTTGGTAGCCGCAGTTCGGTAGCCATGCCGTCTTCCACCAAAGACTGAGCACGAGCCGCAACTCCTTGCATAAGCTGACCACTGCTCAATGGCTCACGTGTTTCAAGCGTTGCGATCAGCAAGAGTGGCAGATCAACCAAATGATCGTTGATAAGTTCATCTAAAAACTGTAGCCACCACTCTGGCGGATTAAGATCGAGGTCGTACAGTAAGATAACAGGCCGTTCTCGCACTGCTAAGCGGAGCACATCACGAACTGCTTGGGCAGGATCAAGGCCCGGCGAGCCTTTTAAATGTTGCTGCACAGCAAGGCTTCGTGCGGCGAGGTGTCCCACGAGTAGACTAAGTAGTGGCCGTAATGCGACGGTTTGATCAGGAGCAAGGGAAGCACACAGGGCAGCAACGTAATTGTTCAGCGGGATGTTGGACGTGTCGCGTGGATCACTTGTATAATCGAAGGTTAAATTGACGAGGATCGGAGCGGCTGATTGGAGCAAATCTGTGATTGCTGCTTGTACTACACTTCCAGCACCGCACCCGATTCGCCCTGTCACAAAACACCCAGACCCACGTTGGGTTTGGACAACATTGGTATAGAGCATCTTCAACTGTGCTTGCTGCTGTCGTCGCCCAATGAAGTGCTGGAGTTGCCACTGTTTGCGGGGGATAAGCATCTGATCGGGCGGGAGAATGTATCCCTTCTGGATGATGACGGTCCCGTTTCCGGTGTTGACGATACCAATTGCGTTAGTGCCAATTGCGATTCCACTAGCATCAGTAATGTCCCCGGTATTGATGTCACTCATAGCACATCCGAACCATAGGAAGCCCCATCATTTACGCGTGCCCTTCCAGAAGGAGATGTAGCCCGAAGATAGTACGGTCTAGAAATGATGCGCAGCGTTCCTACCTAGCGCCGGATTCGCGTCATGCATGCAGGGATCAGCGATTAAATGCCGAGGCCGAACCAATGGGCAACGACGCTTGCGCCTCCCGCTAAAGGACCAATGAGGGGCAGTAGTTTTTGGATCGTTTGCCATAGGGACGATCCTTCTTGGATCACAGTGTTGGTCTGCTTCAGCGTCTCTCCGACCTTTTTGACATTCTCAACCACGGTATCCGGCTTCACCTTATCGTCCTGCACAGCACCAAGGGCATTCCCCACAGCTGTTTGTGCCGTGATTGCTTTGTCACGTGGTAATTGGGCTTGGCCCAATCCATCATAAAGTTCTTCCAGTACAGAACGCAGCGTTTGCGCATCAATTTTGCCGCTGCTTTGTATGTTATGACCAACAACACTTGCATGCGCATTCGTTCCGATGGCAATCCCTTGCGCATTGGTGATATTACCGACCGTATTGCTATCGCCACCGCTCTTTTTGTTCGACATCCAATCCCTCCCTGTAGTAGAAGGTCAGCATCATTATGGCGCTGTTGCGGCTATTTCCGTCATCCGCGTAAAATAAAGATACTTGCCAATGCAAAAAATGCTGGATGAAGCAGCTAGTCACGACAGGGAGTGCTTACCTTGCCAGAACTGCTACTAATCCCGTTATTGCACCGACTACACCGATTATGACATTGGTGGCGAATCCCAGCTAGGAGCCATTCTCCGAAAAGTTGGCTGAAAAAGTGGCACTGCCGTTGTATCATTCGACCTGTTCTCCGCGTTGACCTTTTTCATCAAGGAGGCAGCGATGTCACTCCGACCACAGGTCGCCTATCTGGTTCCCGCAGAGACGGCACGTGTTGCCCATGCCATTTTTCCCAAAGGCAATCTCGTGATGCGCATGTATGACGAACTCGGCATGCTCGTTGCCGACCGCGACTTCACCGATCTCTTCCCTATTCAAGGCCAACCGGCCGCCTCGCCAGCACGCCTCGCGCTCGTCACTCTTCTCCAATTCATGGAAGCCTTGACCGATCGACAAGCTGCCGACGCTGTCCGCACGCGGTTGGATTGGAAATATCTGTTATGCCTGGAGTTGACTGACCCTGGCTTCGATCATACTGTGCTGAGCGAGTTTCGCAGCCGGCTCCTCACACATGAGGCTGAACGCCGGCTCTTCGACGCGATCTTGCAGGTGGCGCGTGAGCGTGGATTGCTCAAAGCCGGCGGTCGCCAACGCAGTGATTCGACGCATGTGCTCGGGGCCATACGCGCCTTGAGTCGTCTGGAAGGCGTGACCGAGACCGTGCGTCATACGCTCAACATCCTCGCGTCGGTCGATCCAGCGTGGGTGCTGGTACATACCGATGCCAGCTGGGTTGATCGCTATGGCTCCCGGGCAAGCGCATATCGCCTGCCTCAATC
>JACDGP010000037.1 GCA_013821605.1 Herpetosiphonaceae bacterium | reverse complement strand
CACCAGCAGTGATCAGCGCCCGGAAGCACCCTGCTTTACTGACTCATCCCAATCACCGACACGGTGCCGGGGCCATTGTTTGCGGTATATTCATCATTGGTTCTCAGGTCCACCGCGATGCCCTCTGGAACCCTGTCTACCGGAATGGTGGCGATGACTGTGTTGTGCCGGGTATCGATCTCCGATACCGTGCTATCGGCTCTATTCGTGACGTAGGCACGATGCAGGACTGGGTTCACCGCCACGCCAAACGGTCCTAAGCCCACGGGAATGGTCGCAACAACTGTGTCGGCGTCGGCGGTCGTATCGATCACTGAGACCGTGTTACCGTTGCTATTCGTGACATACACCTGATGCGTCACGGAGTTCACGGCCACGTCGTTGGGATTACTGCCTACCGTGACGTTTTTGATGACGGTGTTGGTATCGGTATCGATCACGCTGATGCTGTTGCCGCTGCGATTCGCGACATAGGCGCGCGGCTGGCTGGGGTCCACGGCCACGCCGTAGAGTTCGTTGAAGCCCGGGTCGCTGATGGTTTTGATGACGCTGCCGCTGGCTAAGTCGAGCACTTTGACCGAATTGGCGCTCGTCGTGACATACGCGCGATTGGATCCGGGCTGGACGGCGATTTCATATGAGGGCGCACCGATGTAAATGAGCCCCTGGACCCCATTGGTCGCTAGGTCGATGACCACGACCCGGTAGGCCACCAGGTCGGTGACATAGGCGCGACCGATGATCGGATTCACGGCAATGGCGTTGGGTACTCGCATGTACTCGGTGATTTCGGCGACCAGCTGATTGGTGCTCGTGTCGATCACCGACACGCGTTGAGTGCTCGGATCGGCGATATAGGCGCGTTGACGACCGGCATCCACCGCAACACCTACCGGGTGCGGGTAAATATACGTTATCTTCGATGGAACCGGCGGCAGTGTAATGGTGGCCAGGACGACCGGCTGGCCGCTGGGAGCAGACGACGTTGGACGTGGGGCGGCGTGGAGCCGCTGGACGGGCAGGACGACGACGGCGAGCAAGAAGGCGAGGGGGAGCGCACGATGTAGGGCAATCCGCATGATAACAGCCTCCACGTGACAAAGCACCGGCGGTGCTCTGTGCGGTTCGAGCATTCACCACGGAGTCTATTGCTACACTGCGACCGTGTCAACAGCTATAACCTACGTTCAACTTGCTGTCTGCCATCCTGCCAAGCGAGGGAACCAAAAACGCTAAGGATGTTTTGGCTGAGTAGCAAGATGCACTACGGGTTAACCGCTGCTTAATCAACGCTCGCTTGTTTCTGAACAAATGCTTAACGTACTTGTCGTACCATCGGGATGGAGCACAGGTCTATCACTCGCATGGCCTGTCTTAGCCGCACGACGCAAGGCCCCGTAATTAGTAGCGAAGGAGTTCAAACGTGTTGTCACGGACAAACAAGTCGTTCCGCATCCTGGCCTTGATGGTAGTGCTTGCCGCGCTCATCAATTTCGGGACAGCCGCCGGTGCTGCCTCACCGTTGGACAAAATCAATCATGTGATCGTGATCTATCAGGAAAACTGGAGCTTCGACGGTTTATACGGCAACTTCCCGGGCGCGAATGGCCTCGCAAATGCCAGCGCCACAGTGCCGCAGGTTGATAAAACTGGCAAGCCCTATGCTATCCTGCCCCAGCCGATCGATACCACGCAGAAGCCACCGGCTGCCGACCCGCGCTTTCCCGCCAACCTACCTGTCCAGCCCTATGATGTCGCTAAGTACGTCGCTCCCGACCAAAAGACGGGCGACTTGGTCCACCGCTATTACCAGCAGCAATACCAGATCGATGGCGGTAAGATGGATAAGTTCGTAGCCTGGAGTGATGCAGCTGGCCTAGCAATGAGCCACTACGACGCCACCAACATGCCGGAAGGTAAGTTGGCCCAGCAATACACAATGGCCGATAACTTCTTCCATGGCGCCTTCGGTGGCTCATTCCTCAATCATATGTGGCTCATCTGTGCATGCACGCCGACATGGCCCCATGCGCCCGCCTCGAAGGTTGCACAACTCGATGCGAACGGGATCATGGTCAAGGATGGACAAGTGACACCCGATGGCTATGCGATCAATACCTCGTTCACAGTCAATCAGCCTCATCCGGCAACCATCACGGACACGGCACAACTTGTCCCGAACCAGACCCTACCGACGATCGGTGATCGTTTAAGTGCGAAGCAACTGTCGTGGGCATGGTACTCCGGCGGCTGGAATGATGCCATGGCCGGTCACCCTGACCCGCTCTTCCAATTCCACCACCAGCCCTTTGCCTTCTTCGCCAACTATGCTGACGGTATGCCGACCAAAGCCGCGCACTTGAAGGATGAAAAAGACTTCCTCAGCAGCCTGACGAGCAACGCACTGCCGGCGGTGTCATTTATCAAACCACTCGGTGAAGATAATGAGCATCCCGGCTACTCAACCCTCGTACGAGGCCAGCAGCATGTCGCCGACCTTGTGAATGCTGTTCAAAAGAGCTCCTACTGGCAGGACAGCGCCATCATTATCACCTATGATGAGCACGGTGGGCGCTGGGACCATGTTGCTCCCCCTGTAGTTGACAAGTGGGGCCCGGGTGAGCGCGTGCCGGCGATCATTATCTCACCCTTTGCCAAAAAAGGCTTCGTCGATCACACCCAATACGATACAACCTCGATCTTGAAATTTATCGAAGATCGCTGGCAGTTACAGCCGCTCGGTACACGCGACGCCGCCGCTAATAGCCTCGTCAATGCCTTCGATTTCGCAGGTGGACAATCAGGCAATTTGCCCGCTACCGGCAGCGATGGTCTTGATACCCCGCTTATCGTGTTCAGCGTAGCTCTTGTGCTACTCCTGGCTGGCCTGGCTCTTCGACGCCGCCAAAGCAGCATGCTCTAGCCTCGAAACGCAACAAACTCGGATCCAAAATGAGAAGGGGTTCAGGACGACCATCAAGATCGTCCTAAACCCCTTCTCTTCCGCATCAGCCTACACTTGATAGGCTATTTTAGCGTCCCGCCTGCTTCGAGCGCGCTGTAAGATCGTCCCACTGACCATCTGTCAAGGTATCGAGGTAGCCGAACTCGCTGGCACCACGCAGCCACTCTCCCCCATCAATCGTCACGCATTCACCGTTGATGAAAGCGGAGCCATCAGCCAGCAGATAGGCAGCCAGATTAGCGAGCTCAGTGTGGTTGCCGACCCGGCGCAGAGGTACGCGCGTCAATGCCTCCTCGGCCAGCTTCGGATCGGGCATCAAGCGTTCCCATGCGCCAGGCGTGGGAAATGGTCCAGGGGCGATGGCATTCATCGTAATGCCATAACGGGCCCACTCAACAGCTAATGAGCGCGTCATCGCCAATACGCCGGCTTTGGCCGCTGCCGATGGTACGACAAATGCCGAGCCGGTTTCGGCATAGGTCGTCACAATGTTCAACATCCGGCCACCATGCCCGGCCGCGATCCAGCGCTTGCCCAGCGCCAATGTGCAATAAAAGGTGCCATGTAACACGATATTCAATACAGTGTCGACAGCGCGATGCGATAGCCGTTCAGTAGGGCTGATAAAGTTGCCGGCAGCATTGTTCAGCAGTGCGTCGATCCGGCCATAATGTGCGCTAATGCCATCAAGCATCGTTTCAACTGCCGCCGGATCACGAACGTCACATGGCATCACGAACACTTCGCCGCCATGGGCCGCCATCATCTCGTCGGCGGTCTTGCGCAGGAGCTCCTCCCGCCGGCTGGTAATCGCGATCTTGGCCCCGAGCTCGAGAAACAGTTCGCCCATCGCACGTCCGAGCCCCGTTCCACCACCGGTGATCACGATCACCTTATCCTGCAATAGGTTAGCTTGAAACATAGACCCCCCTTAATCAAAAGCGGGAGGATGAACGGAGCCTACAACGTTATACGAATGCTGGAACGCCCGTTATTTCGCGACCGACGACGAGGGTGTTGATCTCGTTCGTTCCCTCATAGGTATAGACTGCTTCCATGTCCGCATAATGGCGGGCCAGATGGTATTCGAGCAGGATGCCATTGCCACCCAGGATTTCACGGCCCAGCGCCACGACCTGGCGTGCCTTGGCGGCATTGTTCATCTTAGCCAACGAAGCTTGCCCCTCGGTCATGGTCCCTTCATCTCGCAACACGCTTAAGCGCCACGTCGTCAACTGCATGGCCACAATTTCGGCCAGCATCTTAACCAGCTTTTCCTGGATCATCTGATAGCCCGCGATCTTCTTGCCAAACTGCTGGCGCTCCTGGCTATAGCGCAGGGCAATCTCATAGGCGGCCTGTGCATGACCTACTCCTTCCCAGGCTACTCCATATCGCGTATTCTTCAGCACGTTAGCAGTATCGCGGAAGGAGCGTGCCTTCGGGAGCTTATTGCTGGCCGGAATAACACAGTTTTCGAGCTTAATGTCGGCATTGAGCAGCGCTCGCTTGGCGAGCTTCCCTTCCATCTTGGTAGCGGTAAAGCCAGCCGTATCTTTCTCAACCAGAAAGCCACCTATCTGACCGGTTTCGGCGTCCTGTGCCCAGATAATAGTCACATCGGCGAAGGTTGCGTTACCGATCCAACGCTTAGCCCCATTAAGGACGTAGGTATCACCTTCTAGCCGCGCGGTCGTTTGAATATGTGACGCGTCCGAGCCAACCTGCGGTTCAGTCAAACCGAAGGCACCGATCTTTTCCATCCGCGCCATCGCCGGTAGCCACTGCTCCCGTTGCTCTTCTGATCCACAGTAGTAGATACTAGACATCGCCAAACCACTCGTGACCCCGAAAAAGGTACAGATCGAGCCATCGCCCCGTGAAAGCTCAGCCCCAATGAGCCCGGCTGCAACACTCGACATACCTGGACAACCATATCCTTTAATCGGGCCACCACAAATATTAAGTGCAGCCAGCTTGGGAATGATCTCAAACGGAAACTCGGCTCGCTCCCAATACGGGTTAATAATCGGCACAACCTCGCTGTCAACAAAGGCCCGTACTCGGTCACGGACCTCAAGTTCTTCAGGGGTTAGCAGAGCATCAAATTGATAAAAATCAAGTGCATGGTCGACCGCTTGCATCGCCATCGATGAACTCCTCATTAATATAAACAACGCTGTTTTACAGTATAACCCACTATCTATGGATCGGATCTTGCCGCATAAAATGCCGTTTGCTTATGTCGGAAGGAGACATGCGTATGTCGAAACTCATTGGCGTCGTGGTGATGTTGGTTCTTGCAGTAGCTGGCTCACAAGCACTTGTGCAGGCCCGTACGGTCAGTCCGAGTACTACACTTCGCCCTGGCTTTATTCCCGCTGCACAAACAACTGCAACTGACACTGCGACGGCTGCAGCAGCCACGGATACCTCGACGGCTGCAACCACGGATACCTCGACGGCTGCCGCAGCGACGAGTGCCGCCACGACCGCAGCAGCCACGGATACCTCGACGGCTGCCGCAGCGACCAGTGTCGCCACGACCGCAGCAGCCACAGATACCTCGACGGCTACTACAGCGACCACAACTGCTACGGCCAGCACAGGCACACTGCCGAATACGGGCGGTGACTCGAGTGCCTTTGGTCTCTTCTTGGGTCTTGCATTGGTAGCCCTGCTGGGTGGCGTGTTACTTCAACGACGTGCGCGCTATAGTAAGTAAGGCAGAACGTTTAGCTTCTTGGCCCAAACTAAAAGCTTGCTAGTCGGGTGTAGATACCACCAAGCCACACTATGGCTTGGTGGTACGCTTGTATGAGCGAAACTGGTCTTTGACGCCCTCCCATAGATCAGTTAGAATCCAGGTATCCCACAATTAATAAATACTTGTCAAGGAGGCCACATGACGCAAGCAACTGCTGATACGATAACGCAGCGCCCCGGCCCGGCTGCACAAGAAATCGTCGCTCGGGATCAACATGTACTCGCGCCCGTTTCTGGACGGGTCTATCCTTTTGTCATGGACCACGGCCTTGGGTGTGAAGTCTGGGATGTCGATGGTACTCGCTACCTCGACATGAATGCCGGTATTGCCGTGGTTGCAACCGGCCACTCTCATCCTCGGCTCGTACGGGCTATTCAAGAGCAGGCCGCTCGTTTTATCCACATGGCGGGTACCGACTTCTATAACGAACCGCAAGTCAAGCTGGCCGAAAAGCTTCAGAGCTTGATGCCAAAGGGACATGACTGGCGTATTTTCCTCGGTAACAGTGGCACCGAGGCCGTCGAAGCCTCGATCAAGCTCGCGCGCTACGCCACGGGTCGCCAAGGTGTTATCGCCTTTTTTGGCGCGTTTCATGGGCGCTCGTATGGCTCACTATCACTAACAGCCTCAAAACCACGCCAGCGAGCCGGTTATTTCCCGCTCCTGCCGGGTGTCGAACACGCCTTTTATCCCAACCCGTACCGGCCACCCTTAGGCTCGAATCCTGAGCACGTGGTTGATACCTGCCTCGACTACATCGAAAAAGTGTTATTCGAGACCGTGCTGCCGCCACAAGAAGTCGCTTGTATCGTGGTCGAAACGCTCCAGGGTGAGGGTGGCTATGTGGTTCCGCCGGCCGATTGGTTCCCACGCCTGCGACAGCTCTGCGACCAGCATGGTATCTTGCTGGTCTGCGACGAAGTGCAATCTGGTGTCGGACGCACCGGCAAAATGTGGGCGATCGACCACACAGGTGTCGTACCGGACATTATCGCCAGCGCCAAGGGACTTGGCTCAGGTATGCCCATTGGCGCGTGTATTGCCCGTAAAGAACTGACCGATAACTGGTTGCCGGGTGCTCACGGCAACACCTATGGTGGCAACGCTCTGGCCTGCACTGCTGCCTACGAAACCCTGTGCCTGGTGGAAGAAGGCTTGATGAACAATGCGCGCGAGGTCGGTGATTACCTGCAAGGCTGCTTGCAGCAAATCGCGCTGCATCAACCACATATTGGTGAGGTGCGTGGTCGTGGCTTGTTTATCGGCGTTGAGTTCGTCGAAGATCGCGCCACCAAGATCCCCGACCATGATGGGGCTGAAGCTGTGATGATCGAAGCCTTCCGACGTGGCCTTCTGCTGCTTACCTGCGGCAAGTCTACCATCCGCTTCTGCCCGCCGTTGGTGCTGACCAAAGCGCAGGTCGATGAGGGCATGGAGCTGTTCGAAGAAGCGTTGAACGCGGTCTATCCGCGCTAAACCTCGTCGCTGAATAGCAGCAAAAGGGATGGGCCGTAGCCTATCCCTTTTTGCGTTAGAATGGACAACTGAAAATCACGGAGCGTAGATGAAAATTGGCATTATTGGACTGGCGAACAGTGGCAAGACGACCGTCTTTAACGCCCTCACTGGCGGATCGGCCGAGACTGCCAGCTTTTCTTCGGGCCAGATCGAGCCCAACCTAGCAACGGTCAAGGTACCGGACGAGCGGATTGTGCGTCTGTCCGAAATGTACAAACCAAAGAAAACGACTTTTGCCGACGTGCAGTACATCGATGTAGCCGGCTTAAGTGGTGGTGCCGCGAAAAGCGGCGGCTTGGCACCTGCCTTTCTGAATTACATTGCACAGGTCGATGCCTTGCTGCATGTCGTGCGGGCGTTTGAAGACCTCAGCGTGCCCCATCCCAACGAAACGCTTGATCCGGCACGTGACATCAGCACTGTAGATTTAGAGATGACCTTTTCCGATCTGGCGATCATCGAACGTCGGCTCCAGCGTCTGACCGCTGAACTCAAGAAAATGACCGGCAAGGAGCGCGAACTGCGGCAACAAGAGCACGATATCTTGGTACGTCTGCAAGCTGGACTGGAGCAAGATGTGCCAATTCGCGATCAGCCACTCGCGGATGATGAAGAACGGTTGCTACGCGGCTACCAATTTTTGACGTTGAAGCCCACCTTGATCGTGCTGAACATCGGTGAGGGGGCTTTGGGGCAAGACCTGACGACCACGATCACCTACCTGCATCAGAAAAGTGGTATCGTGCAGTTGGCCGGCCAGGTCGAGGCCGAGATTGCCCAACTTGGCTCGGAAGACGCCGAGGTCTTTTTGCAGGACCTGGGTATCGCAGAGCCGGCCCGCGAACGAGTCATCAAGCGTTCGTACGATCTGCTGGGTCTCATTGCCTTTCTAACGGCAGGAACTGACGAAGTCCGTGCTTGGCCGTTGCGCCAGGGGACACCCGCAGTCGAGGCCGCCGGCTCGATCCATTCTGACCTGCAGCGTGGCTTTATTCGCGCTGAGGTCATTGCGTTCGCTGATTTGATGGCGGCGGGTACGATGGCGGAAGCCAAAAAGCGCGGGACCGTGCGTATGGAAGGCAAAACATATCTTGTTCAAGACGGCGACATCTGCAACTTTTTGTTTAACGTATAAGTGCGAGGCCTCTATGCTTGACCGTGCCGCTGCCCGTGAACTTCTCAATCAACATGTCCAAAGCCCCAGCCTACGTACCCATTGCCAAACGGTCGCCACGGCCGTCGAAGCATATGCGCAGGTGCAGGGGGCAGATCGCGACCTGTGGTATATCGCAGCCCTGCTCCATGACTTCGACTATGAAGAGCACCCCAACCTGGAAGAACATCCTTTCGCAGGTGTGAGGCTGCTCAAAGAGCTAGGGTATCCTGAGACTGTTACTACGGCCATTTTATCGCACGCCGATTATAGTGGGACGCCTCGCACAGAACCATTACATCATGCCCTGTTTGCTTGTGACGAACTCTGCGGTTTTATCGTGGCCGTGTCACGCGTGCGTCCCTCGAAGTCGGTCCATGAGGTAACCGTAGCCAATGTGCGCAAAAAGATGAAGGAGAAATCTTTCGCTGCAGCAGTAAATCGCGACGATATCGTAGCCGGAGCCGCAGAGCTGGGCGTGGAGCTTGATAATCACATCGCATTCGTGATCAAAGCCTTACAGGCCCAAGCAAATACATTGGGGCTCGCAGGCACAGTCTAACCTGGCCTGCCCTATGTCGGCGTAATGGTACAATGCTGGAGTTAATCGACTGGGGATCGGCGATGATCAGGTATGTTGGACGGGACGAATTGTTGGATGTTCATCTGCTCGCGGTCGAACGCTGGGGTGGACGGCTCGGCATTCGTAGCCAGGATCACCTAGTTTCGATCCTCCACGCGCCGCAGCAGACGATGTTTGGCGTTGAGTTGTATCCAAGCTTGGCCGACAAGGCGGCAGTTCTCGGGTTTCAATTGCTCAAGCACCGGCCCTTTTACGGTGGCAATGAAGCTACCGCTTTGCTGGCAACCCTACGGATGTTAAGCATCAATGATGTCCCGGTAGACACTACCACTGTTGCGGCACTGACGACTGCGTTGCGCCATGTGCTTGACTCGAAGATGAGTCGCGACGAGTTAGCTCGTTGGGTACAGGACCGCTGTACTGCTGGATGGGGCCGGCACTAGCCATGTTGCGCAACACCGGCTTGTAGCTTCGGCATGCGCTGCTCGCTCGTTAATCCTAACCGGTAACATAGCGTAGGATCAGACCTTCTAGATCATCAATGTTGAATGGCTTGGCGATGAAATGATTGGCGATGGCCGGTGGTGGTGTTCCGGCAGCACTCATCAGAATCAGCGGAAGGTGATGGAGGCGTGGGTCGGAATGTACCGCGTGTGCTAATGCAATGCCATTCATCTGCGGCATCATAATATCTGAGATGATCAATGCTGGCAGTTCTTGTGTATTTTGCAGCACATTCAAGGCTTCTTGACCATTTGTCGCCATGATCGGATGATGCCCGCTTTCCTCTACGAGGGCCGCGAGCATTTCCAAAAGGACACCTTCATCTTCAACCACGAGCACCGACGCCATAAGCTCCACCGACGATTTGCAACTACAGCCCCTGTTAATCGTGTAGCAAGTAAAGTGCCCTCACCTATGGCTGCTAGACATTCGCAAATCGGGAAACTACTGCCGTCCACGATAATGGCCTAGCTGCCGCTGGTAGCTAGGCCATTTGTATCACGGGTGTCAGAGAAACTACATAGCGCGTCTCAGTGCGAAGGCTGCCAGATCGAGCAGTGCTGCCTTGGCTGGCCCATCCTCGAAATATTCAAGCCGCTCATTTGCCTGAGCGACCAATCGCTCGGCTTCCTGCACGGCACGTTCTGGTCCATGCATGCGCCGAACTTCGGCCACGGCCGTAGCAACCAGCTTCGCTGTTGGTCCATCGGTATGGACGACCTCGTGCAAAATTGCCCCACCACCATCTTGTACCGCATAGATTAAAGGTAGCGTAATGGTACCTTCGGTCAAATCATGTCCGGCTGGCTTCCCCAAAGTGAGCTCATCTCCGGTGAAATCCAGCACATCGTCAACTATTTGGAAGGCTAAGCCAATATCGTAGCCAAATTGACCGATCTCTGCCACTGCTCGATCATCGCCACTACCACATATCAAGCCGGCACGGGCAGCTGCTTCAAACAATGCAGCTGTCTTGCCACCAATCTTGGCATAATATTGGTTGAGCACCATATCCGTTGGCTGGACATCTTGAACCGGTGCCAGTTCAGCCTCACAAATACGTTGTACGGCGTCGGCAAAGATCGAAATAACACGTGCATCGGGGGCCAAGGCCATCTCGCCAGCAGCCATCGCAAAAAGATAATCGCCGAGCATCAGAGCGACATTCCCGCTCCATTTGGTATGTACAGTCGTGCGCCCGCGCCGTGTCTCAGCATCGTCAATTAAGTCGTCATGCACCAGACTAGCTGCATGAATGAGCTCGACTGCTGCTGCTGCATGCAGCACATTTTCGAGCCGGTACTTTTTGCCGAGTTGGGCCGACAGCACGGCTAACGAAGCGCGAATCCGTTTGCCACCGCTCGCCAGCAAATACCGTCCTGCGACGTTGATCAGCGTAGAGTTAGTTTGCAGCTTCCAAACAATGTGCTCGTCAATTGCCTGCAAATCTGGCAGGAGATTGGTCGTAATGACAGCTTGTTGCATAGATCCAACCCCCTATAAACGAAAAAGTAGGAGTGGCACGGTTAGCGATTGTGAAAGTTCCCACGGGCTAAGCGTACCGGATAGCGTCCGTAAAGTCAATCAGGCGCTGGCCCGATCCCCCGTTAGTGCCATGTACGTAGACACGGCACAATGGAGTTGCGAACTGGTACAGCCCTCGGATATAATAAACGTTATGCTGAGCATTCCACCAACGACTGATGAAGTAGCTGCGGCCCTCGCTGCGATTAACGAGTTGCTTTGGCCAGTTGAACCATCTCGCCGACCTATGCTGCTCTCCGCTTGGCGGGCGGGGACGAAGCTTAGCCAGCAAGGTTTTCCACCGGTGAAAGTCTCGCTTGTACCAACCTGGGGTACCATTGAGCGGCTACGCCGTTTGTAATAAGGCAGGGTGATGTTTAACCGTGTGCTCGTTGCTAATCGGGGCGAGATTGCACTCCGGGTCATGCGCGCCTGCCGCGAACTTGGGTTCTGGACGGTCGCCGTCTACTCGGAAGCTGATCGTGATAGCTTACACGTGCACTACGCCGATGAAGCCTTTCTCATCGGCCCACCGCCGGCAGTCGATAGCTACTTACGCATCGACACGATCATCGCCGTCGCACGCCAAGCTCATGTGGATGCGATCCATCCTGGCTATGGCTTTCTGGCTGAAAATGCAGCCTTCGCGCGGGCCTGTGTAGCTGCCGGCATCGTCTTTATAGGTCCTTCGGCAACGGCTATGGAGCGGATGGGCAGCAAGATTGCTGCTCGTCGCGAGGCAACCCACGCCAATGTGCCACTCGTTCCTGGCACCACCGCTCCCGTTACTTCTGCCGAAGCTGCGCGCCTCCTTGGTGAACAATTTGGCTATCCCATCGCACTCAAAGCGGCATCGGGTGGAGGCGGGCGGGGATTAAAGGTGGCCCATGCGCCGGGAGAGGTTGAGGAAGCTTTCCAAAGCTCACGTCGTGAAGCCGCAGCCTACTTTAAAGATGATACGGTCTACGTCGAAAAGTACCTAATGAATCCTCGGCACATCGAGATTCAGATCTTGGCAGATCAGCATGGCACAGTCCTGGCGCTGGGTGAACGTGATTGCTCGGTGCAACGCCGTCATCAGAAGCTCCTCGAAGAAGCACCATCACCGGTTATGACCCCTGAGGTGCGCACCTCCATGCAAGCAGCGGCCGTCCGGCTGTGCGAGCAGGTAGGCTATGTCGGGGCTGGTACGCTCGAATTTTTATGGTCTGACGGTCAGTTTTACTTTCTCGAAATGAATACCCGTATCCAGGTCGAGCATACGGTGACCGAAGCAATTACCGGTCTTGATCTGGTGAAGTGGCAACTACGCATCGCGCAGGGCGAACCGTTGCCTTATACACAGCATGATATTGTGCTACGCGGTCATGCGATCGAGTGCCGTATCAATGCCGAAGATCCCGCGGCTAACTTTGCCCCTTCGCTAGGAACCCTCGCATCTTATGCTGAGCCGCATGGACTGGGCGTGCGGGTGGATACTGGCTTCAAAGCAGGGAGCACGATCCCGCAATTCTATGATTCGTTGATCGCCAAGCTCATTACCTGGGGCAGTGATCGTCCCGAGGCACTCGCACGGATGGTGCGAGCATTAAGCGACTTTGAGATCAGCGGAGTCAAGACCACTATTCCCTTCCATCAACTGCTCTTACGTAACCCCGCCTTTGTACGCGGCGAGGCAACTGTACGCTTTATCGAGGACCATATCGGCGAGGCCGGGTTGCACGCACTGGCAACACCGCCTATTATGGGCGACGATTTCGATGAATTTAATGGCGCGCGTCGCTTCGCGGTCGAAGTCAATGGCAAGCGTTTCACCGTCCGCGTGGCTGTGCCAGAAGATTTGCTTGCCAATGACGCTGTTCAGCGGCAGCCAGCGAGTTACGTACCACACGCGGCTAAACGCTCGAAAGCACCGACTGCTCCTGGTACGCTGGTCGCGCCATTGCAGGGTACCGTGGTCACCATCCGTGTCGCACCGGGCGACATGCTTCAGGTTGGTCAGGTCGTCGCTGTGGTAGAAGCGATGAAGATGGAAAATGAGGTGGTGGCAACACATGCCGGTCGCGTGAAGGCAGTATTGGTCCAGCCAGGACAATCCGTACAAGCGGGGATGTCATTGGTGACGTTGGAGGTCTAGCAGGGTGAGGGGCGCGAGAGTTGACCGTTAAGTATATGGAGGAAGCCGTATGAACAACGTTGGCGGAAGCTTGCAAGAGATGGTGAATAGCAGCATTCTGGTGCTGACGCAGCCAAGTGTCCCAACCTTCGAGCGCTTTGAGCGTCGTGGCAACTTGCAAAAAGCCTTAATCTATATAGCGGTTGCGGCGATCATCGCGGGTATCTTTGGCTTGTTTGGTGGCCCGCGCCGCTTCATCGGACAGTTGATCGCAGTGATCGTGAATTTCCTGGTCTTTACGTATGCGACCTACTATATTGGCCAGCGTCAAGGTGGCACTGGGACACTGGATGAGGTCGCGTATACCTTTTCCCTCTTCGTCGCACCGTTACAGGTCATCGGCAGCATTTTAGGTACGGTCCTGCTGCTGCTGGCGTTTATTCCGATTATTAACGTGCTGGCAGCCATCATCGGTCTCATAGTGGCCATCGCCATTTTGGTATTTGAGATCCGGCTGGGTCATATGGCGGTCGAATCGAGCATGAATATCACGGACTCGGGGCGAGCTTGGCGCGTGCTGATCATGGCCGCAGTCGCGACTTTTATCGTCAGCTTTTTGATCAGCGCGGTCTTTCGTATCTGATCGTCATTGCTCATGACCTTGCCGTTTATGAAAGGAATTAAGCATGTCGCCTCTGGTTCGCGCTGGACTCCTCTTTAACCAACCGGACGATGCTGGCACGCGTGTTTATCCTGAGCGTGACCAACGCTAAGGATAAACATGGGTGCCTGCCACTGGGCAGTGCCGAACCATAGCTAAACTACGCTATAATAAAAGCATCGTGAAAAAAAGATCACGGTGCTTTTATTGTTAGTTAACGGCGTCATCGACAAGGATGTCTCATGCTGTCAAGCACACAACCGGTTACAGCTTGGGAGACGTACCGCCAGGAGTTCCCAACACTGGAGCGCACCACATACCTAAACACCTGCTCGCTAGGTCCATTGAGCCAGCGATCACGGGCAGCGATGGAGCGCTTCATGGCTACCTGGGAGCACTATGGGGCCTCGGCTTGGTATCAGACATGGCTGGGTGAGTGTGCCGCGCTACGCGCAAACTTTGAGCAACTCATTAACGCCCCGGCGGGTAGCGTGGCGCTCGCTCATTCGATCTCTTCGGCGTTGAGTGTTGTGGCTTCGTGCTATCCCTATACGGAGCGTTCCCGAATTGTGACAACGGCGCTCGACTTCCCCACCATTCCCTATCAATGGCTAGTCAAACCGGGGGTGGAAGTCGTGATCCTACCGAGTGAAGACCATATCCAGGTGCCACTGGAGCAGTGGGCAGCGGCGATTGATGATTGTACGGCGTTGGTTGCTACTTCGCATGTGTTATTTACGAGCGGCTATATTCAGCCCGTCGCTGAGTTAGCTTGTTTGGCTCACGCTGCAGGTGCCCATATACTGGTTGATGGCTACCAAGCAGCAGGTCAGCTCTCGGTAGATGTACAGGCACTCGATGTTGATTATTATCTGTCTGGTGGCTTGAAGTGGTTGCTGGGTGGTCCCGGCATCGTCGAGTTGTACGTTAGGCCGGAGCTTGTGCAGCAACTCGAACCGACAATCACTGGCTGGTTTGCGCATAGCACCATGTTCAACTTTGATGCGGAACACTTTGCATATGCCGACGACGCGCGCCGCTTCGAACTAGGTACACCTGCCCTAGCTGCAGTGCATGCCGCCAAAGCGGGCATTGATCTGCTGCTGGAAATTGGTGTTTCTGCGGTACGCGCCCGTGAAGTTGAGCTTGTCTGCGATCTGGTTGATCGGGCGCAGGAAGCCGGCTTGCCGCTCAAGATACCCCCGAAGTTAGAAGAGCACGCCGGCATTGTTATGTTTCCGGCACCCGATGCATCTGGCGCGGTAAAAGCTCTCAAGCAGCAAGGCATTATTGTGGACCACCGGCCGGGACACGTGCGTGTCTCACCCTATTTCTATAACATGCCGGAGGAAAACGAACAGGTTATTGCAGCGCTGAAGCCCCTGATTCTTGGCCGCTAAATAGGTATGAAGGTGAGCGGCTGCGGAGAAATTATACTGTGGGGCGCTTCGACTGCCGTCGGCAAACACGTAGGGATTGCTTCGGGATAAGGAGAAAGGTGTGAATCGTACCATTGGAGACCGCTACCGTGGGGGCGTAGGCATGCTGGCCTGGCTTCTGCACCGCTTATCTGGATTGGCGCTAGTAGGCTACTTGCTCCTCCATCTGTATGACTTGCGTGCCGCGCAGCAAAGCAAAGCCGCCTTTGATCAGGCGCTCGCCTTCTTCCAAACCCCATTTTGGAAGATTATGGATCTGCTGCTGGTCGCGGTCGTGTTGTATCACACCTTAAACGGCATCCGGCTCCTTTTATTTGATAGTGGATCAACGCGTGCGATCCGCTATCAGCGGCAGCTCTTCTGGCTAGCCTTCGGTTTAACAATTGCTATTTTCTTATTCTCCGCCGTCATGGTGTTTACACACCTGCCGTCGATCAGCACGGCGACCTCCGGTTAGTTGGCACACCTTTGTATTTAAGGACAGTGTTGTATGGAACGAGTTGTTGGCAGCGTGACTGCCCAGCCACAACCGGTGCGCGTAGCACCGAAAACCGGAACGTATTCTTGGCTGTTGATGCGGCTGACCGCCTATGGCCTGATTGTGTTCTTGACCGTCCACATGATCTTTAATCATTATCTTGACTTGCGCACCGGGAACAAGCTGACCTTCGAGTTAGTCAACCGGCGCTTTTATGCCTATCCCGTGATCTATGCGATTAATGATATCGGGCTACTCACCTGCACCCTGTTTCATGGCTTGAACGGTGTGCGCAACGTGATCTATGACCTCGTGACGAATCCGGCGGCGCGCCGGGTACTGACGATCCTGGTTATGCTGATCGGGCTGTATTTCTTATATGATGGGTCCCTAACGTTGCTTGCCCTGGCCCAAATGCAGAACTCGGTAGGTAGTTAAGCTCGGCGGCACAGACCCCGCCTACACTCGATCTGGAGCCGATATTTTTTATGATCACACATGATGTCATCGTGGTGGGGAGTGGGCTAGCGGGGATGCGCGCGGCGGTTGAAATCCGCCGAAAAGCTCCGCAGGCGGATATTGCGCTGATCACCAAGGTGTATCCTACGCGCTCGCACTCGGGAGCGGCGCAGGGTGGAATTGCAGCTGCACTCGGCAATATTCGTTATGATGCGAATGGTGTGCCAGTAGCCGCACCGGAAGATCAGCCTGGCGACGACTGGCTGACGCATATGTATGATACGGTCAAAGGTGCCGATTTTATCGGTGACCAAGATGCCCAGGAGATCCTGGCACGCGAAGCCGTGCCGACGATCTACGAGCTCGAACATATGGGTGTGCCTTTCTCGCGTATGCCGGATGGGCGTATCGCCCAACGGCCCTTTGGCGGCCATACAAACCCGCGCGCCTGCTACGCTGCCGACCGCACCGGCCATGCCCTGCTCCATACACTGTATGGCGAGCTTGTGCGCTACAACGTCAAAGTGTATCCCGAATGGTATATGCTCAGTGTGGTGATCGAAGATAATAGTTGCCGGGGCGTCACCGCGTTGGATATTCGCACGGGCGAAGTGCATGCCGTGAATGCCAAGGCGACCATGTTTGGGACCGGCGGTTATGGGCGCGCCTTTAAGATCACCTCGAACGCCTTTTCCTCGACCGGCGATGGTATCACTGCAGCGTATCGCGCTGGGATACCATTAGAAGATATGGAGTTCGTCCAATTCCATCCGACCGGCCTCTTCTCACATGGGATTCTGCTGTCGGAAGGTGCACGCGGCGAAGGTGGTTATTTACTCAACGGCTTGAACGAGCGTTTCATGTCGCGCTATGCGCCAGGTCGGATGGAACTGGCACCCCGCGATGTGGTCAGTCGCTCGATCTACTCCGAGCTTGAGGCCGGACGCGGGGCCGGGCCGAATGGCGAATATGTTCTGCTCGACCTACGGCATTTGGGCAAGCAAAAGCTTGATGAGCGTCTGCCCCAAATCACCGAGCTGGCGCGCGACTACCTTGGCATCGACCCTGTGACCGAGCCCGTGCCGATCCAACCGACCGCCCACTACTCAATGGGTGGTATTCCGACCGATGCCGATGGACGGGTCGTGCGCGGCGAGAACGAGATCGTGCAGGGCTTTTTTGCCGCAGGAGAATGCGCCTGTGCCTCGGTGCATGGTGCGAACCGGCTCGGAACGAATTCATTGCTGGAAGCAACCGTCTACGGGCGCCGCACCGGCCAAACTATCGCAAACTTTTTGCATCTGGAGAGCCAAGGTGTCGGCGCTGCTATCCCAGCCATGCCCTCTCAGGCCCTCAAGCAGGCGGAAGATGAGCTCCGAGAGCTGTTGAGCCGCACCGGTCGTGAAATCGCAGCCGATATTCGCAAAGAGTTGCAAGCGACGATGTTCCAGAATGCGGGTGTCTTCCGTACCCCCGAGAAGTTAGAAGCAGAGCTGGGGATTATCGAAGATTTGCGCGAACGTTTCGCCCTCATCTCGTTGGATGATAAGGGTCGCCGCTACAACACAGAGTTGATTGAGACGCTGGAGTTGGCACACTTGCTCGAATTCAGCGAATGCATCGTCGCAGGTGCCCTAGCTCGCCAAGAGTCACGCGGTGCCCATGCCCGGCGCGATTTTCCCAAGCGCGATGATACACACTGGATGAAGCATACACTAGCTTACCGCGAAGCCGATGGCCGTGCGCGTCTCGACTATAAGCCGGTACGCTATGGCCCCGATGGGCCGCGCTTCCAGCCTGAAGAACGAAAATACTAAGGAGCATCTGCATGGAAGTTCGCTTCCGCGTCCATCGTTATGATCCTGAGGAAGATGCCACTGCCCGCTATCAAGTTTACACCGTTGACGTTGATGGCGACATGACTGTCCTGGACTGCTTGAATCAGATCAAGTGGTACCAAGACGGCACCGTTACCTTCCGCCGGTCGTGCCGTTCAGCAATTTGCGGTTCGTGTGGTATGTTGATCAACGGTCGTAATCGTTTGGCCTGCAATACGCGGGTCGCTGATCTCGAAGCAGCTGAAGTCTCAGTCGGCCCATTGCCGGGTTTTCCGATTCTGCGCGATCTGGTCGTGGATTGGGATCCGTTCTTTGCTAAAGACGCAGCGATGAAGCCGTATCTGATCAACGACACTCCGCCCCCCGACAAAGAGCGCCGCCAATCGCCCGAGGAATACAGCAAGATCGATAATGCGACCTTGTGTATTATGTGTGGCTGCTGCTCCTCGTCCTGTCCCGTCGTCTGGAACAATGGTCAGTACTATGGTCCAGCCGCGTTGACCAAAGCGTACCGCTTCATCTTCGACTCCCGTGACACGGCGACGCGGGAGCGTATCGACATGGCTGGTTCAGAAGAAGGTACATGGCGCTGCCACACCATTTTTAACTGCACGACCGATTGCCCGAAAGGCGTGCTCAATACACAAAACATTCAAGCGCTCAAACGCAAAGTGATGCTGGAAAAGCTTGGTTTCACCGGCACCAAATTGGTCTTTAATGTCGATCCGATCTATAAAGAAGGTGAAGCTCAGCATGAGCATGAGGCTGGCGGGATCGCCACACGGGCCTGACCAGCCATCATCCTGAGTTGCGAGGAGGGCTTGACACTACCGTCAAGCCCTCCTCGTATGTGTGCCTATTCGTAGCGTAGCATCGCACTAGCCGACGAACTCACCTTGGTCACCGAATACCACTATCATAGGCAATGGTCACAGAAATGTAGCCACTCGCCCCCACAGTTACGGTTTGTGGGGCAGCGCGCGGGTAGATGCCTGGCGATAACGGCATGAGTGTGTATGTTCCGGCGGGCAAATCAATGCGGAATTGGCCTTGGGTGTCGGATTGGGCCTGCGTAATTGGTTGGCTTCCAGTGCCCATCACGTTGATCTTCGCGGGATAGGGTTGAGGAGGACAGGGTTGGTTCGCCCGTGCTACTGGGCAAACCGGCCCGATCACTGTTCGTCCTTCGATTCCGCTCCCACCTTGAGCAGGCGCTGAACTAGGTTGATCGGATACCGTCGTACTTGGTGTCGTCGTGTTTGATGCTGGGTCGGTCGCAGTTGTGCTAGAAGTTCCTAGCGTTGAACTTGATGGAGTACTATCGCCACCTGTCGCAACGGGCGTACCGCAGCTTGTGAGCAGTGCCACTACCGCCACTGAAAGATAATACTTCCACGGTCTGATGAACATGTTGCGCATCGTTTGCCTCCAGATTGCTGGTCCATTTGTACTGGGCATTCTAACCCTCTTGGCACACTCTTTGCTTGATCGTAAACACCGGAGATTGGTGAGCCCATTCATCCTACCGTCCACATCACTGTGGTCTGCTTTGTTGTACACAAATGGTCTCGCGCCTATGATGTACTGAGAGGATGTATATGTTTGATTATTTAGTTGTCGGGGCGGGATTTGCGGGAAGTGTGATCGCTGAGCGCTTGGCACGTGTTGCCGGAAAAAAAGTTCTGATTGTGGATAAGCGCAACCATATTGGCGGGAACGCCTATGACCACTATGATGCTGCTGGTATTTTGGTCCATAAATACGGCCCGCATATCTTTCATACCAATTCCAAAGACGTCTTCGACTATCTTTCGCAATTCACTGCATGGCGGCAGTATCAACATCGTGTCCTAGGTGTAGTTGACGGCCAGTTTGTGCCGATCCCAATCAACTTGGACACGGTCAATACGCTGTACGGCCTCAGTCTAACATCGTTCCAACTGGAAGAGTGGTTCGCTTCGGTCGCTGAAAAACGTGAGGTGATTCGAACCTCGGAAGATGTTGTGGTCAGCAAGGTCGGGCGCGAGTTGTATGAGAAGTTTTTCCGGGGCTATACCCGTAAGCAATGGGGTCTCGATCCATCGGAGCTTGATGCCTCAGTGACGGCACGCGTCCCAACGCGCACGAATCGTGATGACCGGTACTTCACCGATACCTATCAAGCGATGCCGCTGCACGGCTATACGCGGATGTTCGAGAAGATGTTAGATCATCCCAACATCAGTATCCTGCTGAACACCGATTATCGTGATGTGGAAAGCTTTATCCCCTACGGGGAAATGATCTATACCGGTCCGGTGGATACGTTTTTCGATAACTGCTATGGTAAGTTACCCTACCGCTCGCTGGAGTTCAAATTCGAAACACATGATACCAAGGTATTTCAGCCCACGGGCACGGTTAACTATCCGAACGACTATGCCTATACGCGTATCAGCGAGTTTAAGTACCTCACCGGGCAGGAGCACAGCAAGACCAGCATCGTGTACGAGTATCCGCAAGCTGAAGGTGACCCATACTACCCGGTGCCGCGTCCAGAAAACGCGGAACTCTACAAGAAGTATCATGCTTTAGCCGATGTAACTGCCGGCGTGCATTTTGTTGGTCGGCTGGCCACGTATAAGTACTACAACATGGACCAGGTCGTAGCACAGGCACTGAAGGTCTTTAAGCGGATCTCGACTGGCGACGAAGTGCAGGGAGCAAAGTCTAAGCGAACCCTGGACTTGAACACGAAGCTCGAAATAGCCGTGGACACTGCGAAAACGAAAAGCAGTACTGTGCGTAACGGAAGGGGTACGAGCAGTAGCTAAAGCAGGTGTAGTCAACTGTGGTAGATGACTGTCCCCTATCAATACAGATGTGATGCTCGGAATATAGAGGCGAGCTAGCGTCTTAAGCACGACGAGATGCCTACAACGGCATCTCGTCGCTATGAACTCGGTGCTATTTACGACGTCTTGGTCTCTTCCTCCACGAAGTACCGTACGCGTTCCTTCTTGAACTCTTTCGAGGAGTATAAGATGACATACTCGGTAACGCCCAACGGTGCCAACTCCTTTGCCATCTCGGTTGCGATCTCCTCGGCGTTTTGACGACTGCGGGCGTGGATCATCGAGAACAAGTTATATGGCCAGTCGGGATAGACCGGGCGCAGATAGCAGTGTGAGACGGCCGCATACGAAGCCATGATTTTGCCTGCAGCTTCGACCTGATCTTCCGGTACCTTCCACGTGACCATGCCATTGTCACCAAAGCCCGCCTTCTGATGGCGTAAGATACCGGCAACCCGTCGCAGGTAGCCCATTGACTGCATTTCGGCAAGCCAGTCGAAGAGTTCTGCTTCCGTCGTCCCTACCCGCTGTGCCATCTGCGCAAACGGGTCTCCAATGAGCGGCATATCCTCCTGAACGACGCGAATCAACTCTTTATCATGCTCAGTTAAGGTCCGTGCCTCCTTGGTCTTGCTCCACGTTGCATCGTCTTTGCCGACCTTCGTTTCGTCCTGCTCCATGTTGAGCTTGACCGCGATCTTGTATAGCTTCAACGTTGGTAGCATGCGTACGACTTCCACGCCAGCACGCTCGGTCAACTTCCCAAGTTCGTCTTCGAGCACGACGCCCGGCGGGACGGCGATGGTGAACCACATATTGAAGTAGTGGTCGCGTCGATAGTTATGCGAGACGCCGGGATGCTGATTAATGATCGCGGCGGCTTCGTCAAGCTGCTCGGGAGCGACGCGTACTGCAACTAGACTGGATTTATAGCCCAGGCGACGTGTATCGAAGATCGCCGAAATTTGACGCACGATACCCATATCGCGCAAACGTTGGACACGATCCATAACAGCCTGCTCGCTCTCGCCAAGCATTTCGCCCATCGCTTCCCAGGGCCGCGGCAGGACGGGAAAATCCCACTGCAAAATATTAAGCAACTTGCGGTCGTTCCCGTCAAGATGCTCCTCGAGACTGGGGGGCAGATCGGCGTGGGCGGGGTCTGCAACCAGGGTCGCCTGCGGTCCAACAAGGACCGCATCGCCGTCGAGCTTGACTGCATAGGCCTGTACCGGTCCACGGGCCGGCTTGCACAAGGCCGCACCTGTTTGGAGGTCGAACTCAGCCGAGTGCCACGGGCAGACGATGTGCCCATCCTTGACTTCGCCGTCGACCAGCGGACCACGGGCATGTGAACAACGATTTTCAAGCGCATACCAGCCGTTGGTCGTGTGGAATAGTGCGAGCTGCTCACCCGTATAGACGACGAGCTTTGAGCTTCCTTGGGGCACTTCATCCTGAGTGCAGACTTGTACAAAACCAGTAACCGGCTGAGCCACCGATGTCGTTGTGGAGTTGGACGTCGAAACGTTAGCAGGTGCAGGAGCAACTGGCGGCGCTTCTGGCAGCGGTTCATGATCAGCAACAGCAGCTTGTACCCCACCTAAACTATCAAGCATGGCCGCTACGGGTGTGGCGATACAGGTAAAGGTTGGTGTATCGCGCAAGGTATAGCTGCTAGCCGCCGTTTCGCGCAACTCCATCAACAGATCAACAAAGCGCATCGGATCATCGGTCTCGAAGGCGACAACAAACTCCTGATCGTCAAGACCAAATGAGTAGGTCGTATTGAGCTTGACATCGGGGTATTGGCGCCCGACTCGAATGTGCTCGTCCATCATCTGCTGGCGCTCTTCCGCAGACAGGGCGTACCAACTGCGGGTCTTAACAAACGGGTATACAAACAAATATTTATTCTGACCGGGAACAATAATATCGCGCCGCTTCGCTTCTTCCTCGGTCGCATACTTGTCAACATACATCGAGCGCTTGGTCGTCGCGAGATACGAGTAGGGGCTCGTTAGGTACGAACCGAGCGGGGTACTCAAGAGTTCAGTGTGCAATTGCTGAAAATCTTCTAGCCGCTCGCTCACGAGCCATAGCAACATATCAACGTCGCCACGGACGCCAACCAACGTATAGGTACGTAACACAATCCGCTCGGCCCATTGCGTGATGATTTCCACGAAGGCCTGCTTGCCGCGTTCATGCTCCGCACTAGGCAGGTTACGCCAGGCCGGATCGAGTTTCCAAAAGGCGAACTTTACAAACTGTCGCCGGGCCGTTCTTGGTTGTTCCATAGATGCTCCAATGTCATTATTGTGCCGTTAGTGCTTACGCCTCTGCACTGACTTCGCTCGTCTCCAGATAGAACTGGTGCTCATACAGATCGTTGACGTGAGCGATATCTGCCGGGGACAAGTCAGGCTTGTCCGAGGCGGCAGCGAACTCTTCGAGTTGTGCTGTGTTATAGATGTTGGGCAAGGCAACGGCACATTGTGGCGTTTGCCATACATACTTGAGTGCAGCCTGACCGATCGTGATATCCCGCCCTGAAGTGAGGAAGTCAAGCTGCTCGAGCTTCCGGAGGCCGCTCTGCAGCCACTCCTTGGAGCGATGCTGGCGATGATCACCAGGTGCAAATTTCGTTTCGGCTGTGTATTGGCCTTCCAGCATCCCGGAGGAGTGCGGCACGCGCACCACCAGGGCGACGTTTTGCTCCTGAGCCACGCGTACCAACTCACGGCCGGGGTCCTGCTCGATCAAGTTATAGATCATTTGCAGCCCCGCGATAGGCCGAGTTTGCATCGCCTTGATGCCTTCCTCAAGCCAGCCAATCTTGGGACCGAGGGCAACGCCATAATGCAGGATTTTACCTTCCTCTTGCAGCCGTTCGAGCGTCGCAAACAGTTCGTCGTTTTCAACCGCATCCATCTTTGTATTGTGGGCCTGCCAAAAGTCGATGTGGTCGGTTTTGAGCCGCGTAAGGCTTTGCTCAACGCTGAAGCGGATGAACTCGGGCCGCCAGTCATGCGGGCGCTCTTGCTGGCCACGCCGCTCCTTGTGCTCATACCAGTTGTAACCGCCCTTGGTCGCGAGGACGATCTTATCGCGGACATCACCCAGAGCCTCAGCCACAATCTCTTCCCCAAAGCCATCACCATAGGTATCGGCAGTGTCGAAGAAGGTGACCCCCAGATCATAGGCCCGGCGTAGCAAGTCAAGTCCGACCTGTTTATCGTTGATGCCCCACCAGGTCGTGCCAACCGTCCACACGCCAAAGCCAAGCTGTGAAACGTGTAATCCGGTATTGCCAAAGGGTACGTAACGCATAGTTAACTCCTTCGTTGGTGTATGTTCTACCCCACCTTAGCCAATTGCTCATCGTGTACGATGGCATGAATCATTGCCACCTGTGCGGCATACGCTGCATCATCGAGTACCGGCACCATCCCTTCCAGACTTACCGAGGCTTGGAGATCAATCCACGACTTGCAGCCACCGTAGGCAGCGTCATAGGGCAGCGCGTGGGTTTGGGGCAGCTGGTACGTACGTAACAGCAGGACATATAAAGGATGACGCGGTTTCCACCCGAAGCGCTCGGCGGCAAAGCGCTCATTCCAGATATGGAACGGCAGAAGCTGCTCCACGGTATCTGCTGCACTGACCTGGAATATATCCGTGATGCGAGCGAAGCTGTGGATTGGCACCGTCGTTGGATGCCAGCCCGTCGTCACGGCCTCAACCTGACCGGCGTACGGGGACTTCAGCAACCCCGGAAGTTGGTGCTCATACGTCGGATAAAGCAGGATCTCGTCGTGGGCCACCCGGAAGTGCTTGCCTTCTTCGCGGATGCCGCCTTTGCGCAAGAGCATAATTGTGTCGCCGGCATGCAGCGCATCGACCGCAACCGCCCATTCCTTAAAGGCATGGTTTACAGCGTTAGGCATGGTGCTTTCTTTCTGTTGTGCCGAGGAACTCTTGGACTAGGGCATTGAACCGATCCTGCTCCTCGCTGATCGTCATATGGCCACTGTCTTCAAAGATTTCGAGCCGCGCACCTGGAATGGCTTGAGCCATCACTTCCGCCTGCGAGACCGGCGTGATCCGGTCATAGCGGCCGACAACCACGAGTGTCGGTACGGTGATCTGCGGTAGGAAAGGCCGCATGTCATACTGTGCCATTTCGTTATTTCCCCACCAGGTCGAGACCTCGAAGCCAAAGATCATGTCCCGGTTCATGCGCGCCGACATCGCTTGTTCGCGCGACGTCCATGCTTTGTAGTAGACCGGTCCCTCAATCTCCATCACACGCCGAAACTCTTCGTCACTCGTGATACTGCCTTCGTTGTCGAGCGCTTCTTTGATATCAGGTGACGCAAAAGCACGCACCAGTTCTTCCGATTCGGGAATAAACGCGTTGGATGGGGCGGTGTCTACCAGCAGCAGATGTGATAGGTGTGCTTGATATTTGGCGGCATAGCTTAGGGCCAGGAAGCCGCCGAACGAAAAGCCTAGCAAGGCAAGCCGGTCATAGCCCAGATGTTGGCGTAACGCCTCAATATCCTCAACCATATTAGCGGTAGTCGCCGTTTCGGGGGCAACCCGCTCCGAGCGCCCGGTCCCGCGCTCGTCAACGAAGATCAAGGTGAAATGGTCGGCCAGTGGTTCAACCCAAGGTCGAAACTCGGTATGGTCAAGGCCGGGGCCACCATGCAACAGCATCAATGGCGGTCCGCTCCCCAGGGTGTCATACCAGAGCTGGGTGTTGTTAACATGTGCCAGCATCAGTGTTCCTCCACTTGCAGCCAACGGGCAGCATCTTTGGCATAATAGGTCAGGATCATATCGGCCCCCGCTCGCTTGATCGCCGTCAAACTTTCCATCGCGACCGTCCGCTCATCGATCCAGCCGTTTTGCGCGGCGGCCTTGATCATTGCGTACTCACCGGAGACATGGTAGGCTGCGGTCGGCAGGCCAAAGCGCTGCTTGACCTGCGCCAGAATGTCAAGATAGGGCAGGGCTGGCTTCACCATCACCATATCGGCGCCTTCTTGCACATCCAGTGCCACTTCGCGTAACGCTTCACGGCCATTGGCGGGGTCCATCTGGTACTGCTTGCGGTCACCAAAGGCCGGGGGTGAGTCGGCAGCTTCGCGGAACGGGCCATAAAAACCCGAAGCAAACTTGGCTGCGTAGGCCATCACTGGCACATGCTCTGCCCCAATGCGATCAAGTTCGGCCCGCAGTGCGCCGACCGCCCCATCCATCATGCCACTTGGCGCGACGATATCGACACCAGCTTGGGCGTGCGAGGCAACGACTTGCTGCAAAATCGGCAGGGTCTTGTCGTTGACCACGTAGCCGTGCTCGTCCAGGATGCCACAATGGCCGTGATCGGTGTATTCGCACATACATACATCGGTGATGACCACCAACTCGGGCACCGCCGCCTTGAGGGTTCGAATCGCCTGCTGGATGATCCCATCCTCGGCATAATTTTCACTGCCACTGGCATCTTTGGTTGCCGGCAAGCCAAACAAAATCACGGCGGGAATGCCCAGCTTGATCAGCTCCTCGGCCTCATAGGGCAAACGGTCGACCGAAAGCTGGGCTTGGCCGGGCATCGAGCCGATCGGTCGTTTAAGGTTCTGACCATGGATCACGAACAGGGGATAAATAAAATCGTTCGGTGTCAGGACCGTCTCGCGGACCATGCGCCGTAATGTGGGTGTATACCGCAATCGCCGAGGACGCATTTGGGGAAACATAGCATTCATTGCCTTGTATACTCTTTTTGTAGCTCTGAGGGTGTCTGCAGCTGCTCGACCAGTGCGTGGACCAAGCCATCGATGGTGTACTGTTCAGCTTCGATAGCGACACGCAGGCCCAGTTCACGGGCGGTTCCGGCCGTAATCGGACCGATGGCAGCAACGGTTACATTCTGTAGCAGCCGGGGAATGTCAGCAGCAGCTAGACCGGCTTGCTCAAGCTTCGTCCAAAAGTTCTTGACGGTCGAAGAACTGGTGAAGGTGATCGCGTCAATCGCATGGTCGCGCAGTAGCCCTGCAACATCCACGGCTGAATCTCCGAGTACGGTCCGGTAGGCCACGACGTTGTCAACGTGGGCACCCTTCGCCTGTAAGCCGTCAACCAAGGCTTCACGGGCCAAGTCGGCACGCGGTAGGAGGATACGCTGACCTTGAACATCGCCGATCTGAGCGATCACTGCCTCCGCTACGAATGCGGTAGGCATGAATGTGGTGGCAAGCTGATACGACTCGACTTCGGCCGCTGTGGCCGGTCCAATCGCGCCGATCTTGATCCCCGCCAGGGCACTAATGTTTTGTCCCAGCGCTTGGAGCCGCGCCATAAAAAAGTGAACGCCGTTCATGCTGGTAAAGATGATCCAGTCGTAGCGGTGGAGGTTAGTGATCGCGTCATCGAGAGGGTCACAGCTCTCGGGCTGGGCAAAGGCGATGACCGGATATTCAATCGGATCGGCCCCGAGTTCACGCAGACGTGTCGAAAGTTCGCTGGCTTGTTCGCGGGCGCGCGTGACGATGATCCGCTTACCCCAGAGTGGGCCATTATCGAACCAACGCAGCGTATCACGCAGCTTGACGACCTCGCCGACAATGGTGATCGCCGGGGGCTTGAGTTGAGCCTCGTGGACCGCATCCGCGATCGTGAGGAGCGTGCCGGTCACTGTGGCTTGTTGCGGGTGCGTGCCCCAGCGGATGACCGCGACTGGTGTATCGCCGGAACGCCCGTGTGCAATAAGCTGTTCGCTGATCAGCGGTAGGTTGCCGATGCCCATGTAAAAGACCAGCGTATCGACCCCGGTTGCTAAGCCAGCCCAATTAATCCGTCCGGCGTCACGGGTCGGATCTTCGTGACCGGTGACAAAGGCGACCGAGGAGGCATAGTCACGGTGCGTAATAGGTATGCCCGCATAGGCTGGCGCCGCAACACCGGATGAAATGCCGGGCACAACCTCCCAACGTACACCGGCGGCTTGCAGTAGCTCGGCCTCTTCCCCACCTCGACCAAAAATATAAGGATCGCCGCCTTTAAGCCTGGCGACGCGCTTACCTTCCTGACCGAGCCGCACCAGCAGTGCGTTCAGCTCATCCTGCGAGAGCGTGTGTGCTCCGGCCTGCTTGCCGACATAGATGCGTTCAGCAGACGGGGGACAATATTCGAGCAAGCTCGGATTCGCGAGGTAGTCATACACGACCACATCACACGCCTTGAGGCGCTCCATTGCCCGTACGGTAATCAAACCCGGATCGCCCGGCCCCGCGCCCACCAGTGAAACTAATCCAATCCCCATCCGCCGTCCTTAGTCCAACTTCAGCATTAACAGCTCGTGTGACGTAAAACCCAGCGCTGTATATAACAGCCGACCTTGCTCACTCGTTCGCAATTCCAACTGTTGTAGGCCGTGTTCCCGTCCGAAGGCAATCGCCGCTTGCAGCAATGCTCGCCCGTGGCCTTGGCGGCGATGTTCGGGCGCAACATAGACGCCCGTCACGTAGCCACGCCGCCGCTCGCCCCATGGCAAGGGTGGGTGATGGTGCAGGAGCAGCGTCACCATACCAATCGGCTCACCATCAACTTCGACCAGCCAACCAGCCGCTCCCGCGTCGCCCAGCATCGCGTCCCAATAAACCGACGTCCGTTCTCGGAACGAAGGGTCGACAGGCTCACCCGGATTCATCTCTTCCCACATCGCCTGCCGTAGTCGGGCCAAGGTAGAGGCGTCATCCTGTACGACACGACGGAGCACTTATGCCTCCTCGGGTGTTTCCACAGCCGGTAGGAGATGGCTCAGCTGCTCAAGAATAGCGAAACCACCCCGTGACAGAAGCTCTTCGGCCAGTGCGATGCCCAATGGTTCGGCAGCGGCACATGGTCCCTGGGTAGCGCCGCGAATAATGCTGCTGCCATCGGGCTGCCCAATCAGCCCCCGTACAACAAGCTGATCGGTCGCTGGATCGCATGTTGCAAATGCAGCGAGCGGGACTTGGCAACCCCCTTGGAGATGCGCCAAAAAGGCGCGCTCGGCCAACACCGCCACCCGCGTGAGAGGGTCATCAAGCGATTGGAGGTAGCCGAGAGTCGTCACATCACCGGCACGACATTCGAGTGCCAGAGCACCCTGGGCGACAGCCGGCAGCATAACCTCCACCGGCAGCACTTCGGTGATAACGCCGGAGAGTTCCAGCCGCTCTAAACCGGCTGCCGCCAGCACAATCGCATCGTAGTCTGGCCCTTGGGCTTTGCGTAGGCGCGTATCAACGTTGCCCCGCAAATTCACGATGCTACAATCGGGGCGGAGCGCCTGCAGTTGGCAGGCGCGGCGTAAGCTCGACGTGCCAATCCGAGCATGCGCTGGTAACTGGAGCAAGCCGCAATGATGGCGCGAGATCAGCACGTCACGCGGATCTGCACGCCTGGGAAAAGCCGCCAGCACCAAGTCGTCAGGCGTTTGTGACGGCAAATCTTTCGCAGAGTGGACGGCCAGATCGATGGTGCCATGCAAGAGCGCCTGCTCGATCTCGGTAACAAACAAGCCCTTGTCACCGATGCGTGAGAGGGCACGGTCCAGGACCAGATCACCCTTGGTTTGGATGATGATCAATTCGACGCTTAATGTGGGATGTGCCGCGCGGATGGCAGCCTCCATCGATGTGGCTTGAGCTAAGGCGAGCTTGCTGCCGCGGGTGCCGATGCGTAGGTGTCGGTTCATGCCGATGCTTCCGTTCCGAGGCCAAACAAGGTTTGGAGTGCCGCCGCATAAGCCACGCCATTGCCTTGTGCGGCCTCGTGTTTGAGACGGACGGTCGGCTGGTGGAGCAGTTTGTTGACGATGCCCTGCGTTAGGGCTTCCACAATCTGGCGCTCGCGCTCATCTAGCGGCCCCAGTCGCTTGAGGGCTTTCGCAAGTTCGCCTTGCCGAATTGCCTCGGCCTGCTCACGGAGATCGTTCAACGTCGGCACGACAGCGCGCGCACTCAACCACTGGTTAAACCGGTCAACTTCGCTGGCGACAATTGCTTCGACGGCGCGGAGTTCGGAGCGGCGGCGATCAAGGTTGGTTGCTACCACCTGCGCAAGATCGTCGATGTTATATACACGTGCGCCGGGCACTGCAGCTACGGCCTCGTCGATATCACGTGGCACGGCGAGATCGATCATGATCAGTGGCGTGCTCCGGTTAGCGACGGCGGCTACCACATGCTCGGTATGAATAACGGTATGGGGAGCCGAGGTCGACGTAATCACAACATCGGCACCACAGAGTGCCTGCGGCAACTGTTCAAAGGCCAACACTTCACCGCCCCAGACCTGGGCCAACTGGTACGCCTTTTCAACCGTGCGGTTGACCAGCGTGATCGATTGGGCACCGTTGTCGAGCAGCTTCTTGGCTGCTAATTCGCTCATTTTGCCGGAGCCGACCAGCAGGATCCGGGCTTGCTGTAAGCTGCCGAGCACACGGCGCGCAAGCTCGACGCCGGCCTGTGAGACCGAGACGGCGTTACGATCAATCCCAGTTTCGGTGCGGACCCGCCTACCGGCTTCCACGGCGTGCCGAAAGAGCGCATGGAGGATCGGGCCACTTGTTTGCGCCTCGGAACTGACTTGATATGCCGTACGAACCTGCCCTTGAATTTGCGGCTCACCAACGATCAGCGAGTTCAAGCCGCAGGTCGTATTGAAGAGGTGCTGCACTGCTTCCGTATCCTGTCGGCAGGTAAACAGGGCCGCATGGGTAGCGGGGTGCAGGTTATGAAAACGGTGCAGAAAAGCGATCAGTGCTCCCTGCACCGCTGCTACATCATCGTCATGGGTTACGCCATAGACCTCGACACGATTACAGGTGGAAAGGATCACGGCTTCGAGCAGCGGCGCATGTGCTGCAACGGTCAACTGCGCCAGCACCTCGGGTAATGCGCTGGGGCGAAATGCGAGCTGTTCCCGCACCTCGACCGGTGCCGTGTGATGATCTACGCCAACAACAACAATATGCATAAAAAGCGTGAGATGCCACACAGGATCACGGGACGATCCTCTCTAGCGTGCTTAACAGATGATCGGTATACGTCGCAAGTTGTTCATGGTCGCCCGCTCGCAGCCAGTCCAACACCTCCTCCGTGGCCAGTGCACGATATAATGCTGTGCGTGACTGAGGTTGGAGCTGCGGCCCAACAGTGTCACGTATCTGCCGGAGCCATGTAGCGAGCTCCGCGTACTCCGGACCGAAAGTTGCTTCCAGTCGCCGTCGCATGAGCGCGGCAAGTGCGGGGCTGCCTCCGCTGGTCGAGACGGTCAGGGTTATATCACCGCGCCGGACCACGCCAGCCGTATGGAAGTCGCTGGCAGCCGGATCGTCGGCCACGTTAACCAGCGCACCTAGGGCCTGCCCCTCGTCCGCAACCGCAGCGTTGACGGCATGCTCATTCGTCGCCGCAATAACTAACCGCGCGCCCGTGAGGGAACCGCGGTGATAAGGCTCGGCATGGTAGGTGATCTGCCCAGCAACATGCCAGGCATCCAACTGCGGTGTGATGTCGGGGCTGATGACTTCGACGGGCGCACCAGCTTCCAGCAAACCTGACACCTTACGCTCCGCGACGGCACCACCGCCGACGACAATACACCGCCCGCGCTGGAGGTTCGTTAATGTGATGGGATAGCCTTTCACCCCGCATGCTCCTCGCCAAAGCTGTCCATCATGATGCGTAGCACATCATTCATCACGCTGTTGACCCGGCGTATCGTGGCGAGAGTCGCATCCCGATCAAGACCAGTCGTTGAGGGCAAGTCAGTGATAGTTTCGACCAATGAGTCGCGAAAGAATAAAAAGTTCAGCACCGCGTCCGGTAGCTCTAATCCTGCCTGCCCCAGAAGTTGGCCGTAGACGTGCCCCAAGCTGACGGCGGCACTCCGTTGCTGTTCGGTGGGTGCGGCATTAACGGTTAACTGTGCGACCAGACCAACCAATTGCCGGCCCGCCAGCCGCCACCTGTCGCGTTGCTCGGCATCAAGCCGTTGCATCCAGGGCTGGTGCTGGAGGACGACTGGCATATCATGGCGTGTTCGCTCGACGGTTTCGCTAGCCACAAAGGCTGACAAACCCAAGCCGCGCACTGGCAAGACATGCAGCAGGCGTTCGATCTCGCTCCGTGCAAACCGGCGATGACCACCAGGTGTCCGAAACAAGTTAATTTTGCCTTCGTCACTCCACTGCCGTAAGGTCGCGGGGTGCACCCCTAGCAGTTCACTGGCCTGGCTCAAGGTTAGCCAGTCATTTTCGAGCCGCGTACCGCTCACTGCCATGCAAACCTACATAAATCTACAGACACTTGGGTGTTCCTTCAGCTTTGTACAGTATATCACTATTTGAAGGGGTGCCACAGGCGGATGGTATAATCGGAAAGGTTGCGAGATTGACACGTCAGACCGATTCCCCTACACTAGGCCTTAATCCACTGACCCCCGGCATATTCCAACGGAGGCTGGCATGGGACAAGCCATTCCACTGGCACAGAAGCGCCCCCTGATCCTGGTGATCGACGATGATCCTGACTTGCTGCAACTATTCCATGACGTTCTGACCGAAGAGTGCGACTATGTCGTCACGCCGCGTCCGGATCAAGCACCATCGCTTGATGAGATTCGGTGTCTAGCCCCGAATGTGATGATCATTGATCATCGTCTGGCGCGTGGCGTGCTGGGCTGGGATGTGGTACGCGAGCTACGGGCAGCGGACGATTTAATCCACCTACCGATTCTGTTCTGCACCGCTGACCGTCAGCATCTCGCCCTAGTCGCCGATGACTTAACGGCCTTGCGGGTTACGCCACTCGTCAAGCCCTTCTCGGTGGACCAACTGGTCGGGGATGTGGCCGAAGCACTCCAGCTTCAAGGTATCGATCCCAGCCCCTGTCCCTAAGCTCTTCGAGTCGCTGGTGGTGCTTCTGCTATAATATGTCCAGTCTCTGGCACATTGCCATGTAGCATGGAGTAGGCTGTACAGTGAAAGTAACGACCGAACGGTTGCCGAAGAGTCTGGTGGCCCTGGATATTGAGCTCGATCAACAACAAGTGAGCAAAGGCCTTGACCGGGCTGCGCGCAAACTCTCACAGCAATATCGTATTCCTGGCTTCCGTCCCGGCAAAGCACCACGCTTTATTGTCGAGAACTATCTCGGGCGCGAGCGCATCATGGAAGAAGCCAGTGATGATTTGATGAATGTGGCCCTCAAGGATGCCTTGAAGGCCGAGAGTCTTGCCCCGGTGGGTCAGGTCAAGCTCGACTCGTTCGAGGCCGAACCGTTTCATTTCCGCGTGTTGGTGCCGGTCGAGCCAACCGTCGAACTAGCGCCTTATACCAGCTTCCGGCTGCCGCTAGAGCAAGAGCCGGTCAGCGACGAGTCAGTCCAGAAGTTACTTGATGCCCAGCGTGAACAGCATGTTGTGCTGAAGTCGCTCGAAACGCCACGACCAGCACAAATAGGTGACCTTGTTTCTGTCCGTAGCACCAGCGACCTTAACGAAGGCGAAGAGGACGACGAGGACGAAGAGGACGAGGATGATGTCGAACTCCCGGGGGAAGCGGAAAAGGTCGTGACATCGGCGGACGAAGACGATGAAGACGATGAAGACGATGAAGACGACGAGGACGACGAGGACGACGAGGACGACGAGGTCGTGACATCGGCGGATGAGGATGAACTCGACGAACTCGACGAACTCGATGAACTTGACGAAGTCGATGAACTTGATGAACTCAATGAACTCGACGAAGCCGATGAGGACGTCGAGCCGGATGAAGAAGGACTGCAAAAGATCGTTTTGGAAGAGGGTCGAACACGTCCTGAGTTCCTCGAAGTGCTGGTGGGTGCGCAGCCTGGAGAGACACGAGTCATAACCGTGTCTTATGGCGATGACGAGGCCAACGAAGCCTTGCGCGGCAAGACCGTAACCTACACCTTGCAAGTTGAGCAGGTGCAGGAGCGAATTCTGCCCGAGTGGGAAGAGTTGCCGACGCTGACCGATTTCGAAGGTGATGTTGAAGGTATGCGCGCCAAAGCGCGTGAACGCCTGGAACATGCCGCCAGTGAAAAGGCGCGGCGGGCCGTGCTCGATCAGTTCATGGAGCGAGCGAACGCTGAATCGGTGATCGATTTGCCGGATGCAATGATCGAGGAGCGCGCTGCGGAACTGTTTCACGAGCAGGTCGACCAGTTCAAACGCTATGGCCTAACCGAAGACCAGCTTTTGCAGAGTATGGGCAAAACGCATGAAGAAGCGGTCGGCGGCTTTACGGAGCAAGCTGAACGTGATGTGCGAACACAGTTGCTCCTGCGTGAAATCATCAAGCGTGAAAGCATTACGCTGGACGATGCCGAAGTCGCCGCCGAGCTAGAGCACTTCCTGGAGGATTATGAGCCATCTCGACGTGCCGAACTCCGACCCATGCTCGAAACGCCGCAAATGCAACGCATGCTCGCTTCGACCGCGCTGGATCGCAAACTACGTGACCGAATCGTTGAGTTGACCGCCGGTCAGGATGGTGAGACAACTGCCGATGAGCATGTCGCCATCAGTGCCGATGCGGAGGAAGCGCGGCAGCTAGGTGATCTCGTTGGAACAGCGCCGGAGCACGTTGAGCCGCAGCCGGTACTAGAGGGCAGTGATGGTGCAGTTGGTGAGGACGAGCCTGTGACGGCACCCCAACTAAGCGAAGCACCTACATCGGGCGTATAATGATGAGGAGAGTGATCGTCCCCGTGGCGATCACCGACGAAGGAGCCTGGTATGAACTGGATTTACCCACACCCAATTGTTAATCCACTCCCGCCTGCGGTGCCCCAAGCGGTGGTGCCGTATGTGGTAGAAAACACAAGCCGTGGTGAGCGCGTTTATGACGTCTACTCACGACTGCTTAAAGAACGCATTATCATCCTCGGTACGCCGATCGAATCGCAGATTGCGAACGTCGTCGTAGCCCAATTGCTCTTTTTGGAGCATGAAGACCCCGAGCGCGACATCCACCTCTATATCAACTCTCCTGGTGGTGAAGTCACGGCCGGTCTGGCGATTTATGACACGATGCAAATGATTCGTGCCGACGTATCGACGGTCTGCGTTGGGATGGCTGCCTCAATGGCGACGATTCTGCTGGCCGGTGGCGCGAAGGGCAAACGCTTTTCGTTGCCCAACTCAACGATCCATATGCACCCAGCCCTCGGTGGCGCAAGTGGCTCGGCCCCCGATGTCGAGGTCCGCATCAAAGAGCTGCTTCGGCTCCAGAGCCTGATCCGGGGCTTGATGGCCAAGGATACCAATCAGACCTATGATCGGATTGTCAAGGACTTCGACCGTGACAAGCACATGACACCACTAGAGGCCAAGGACTACGGCATTATCGACGAGATTTATACCGCCGATATGGGTTCTCCACAGGCCCAGGATCTGTAAAGCAGCACAATTAGTCTGCGAATAATGGAACGACCGCTGGCTAAACCAGTGGTCGTTCCATTGTCGCCTTGAAAGTACTGCACCCCTAACAGCACCGTGTTACCAAAAATGCTGGTCCCCACAGCAGATCGCGTATGTTATACTGGCGGCGTTACAGACCACGATCTATGCTGGGTCGCCCTGTTGCGACCATGTTTTTGGAGGCACGATGTCCCGTTCACGCTCAAGCCAGGTTGCCTATATTTGCTCGTTCTGTACTCGCAGCCAGGAAGAAGTGCAACGTTTAATTGCCGGCCCTGGCGGCGTTTTTATTTGTGACGAATGTGTAGCACTATGCACGCAGATTATTGCGGAAGAGCGCGCAACCAAACTCGCGCCTCCAGTCCCTCAGCTTGGCCGTGTACCAACTCCGGCCCGGATTCGTGAGCAGCTTGACCAGTATGTAGTGGGCCAAGACCGCGCCAAAAAAGTCCTTTCGGTGGCGGTTTATAATCACTATAAACGGATTCAGGCTGGCACCGAGATCGATGGTGTTGAGCTCCAAAAATCGAATATTCTCTTGCTTGGTCCTACCGGTAGTGGCAAAACATTATTGGCACAAACCCTGGCGCGCATCCTTGATGTGCCGTTTGCGATCGCTGATGCTACCGCATTGACCGAAGCCGGTTATGTGGGCGAAGATGTCGAGACGATCTTGCTGCGGCTGATCCAGGCTGCTGACGGCAACATCGAGCGTGCACAGGTTGGTATCCTATATATTGATGAGATCGACAAGATCACCCGCAAAGCTGATAATCCCTCGATTACACGGGATGTTTCGGGCGAAGGTGTGCAGCAGGCGCTGCTCAAGATTATCGAGGGCTGTGTGGCGCATGTGCCGCCCGTGCCGGGGCGTAAGCATCCGCAACAAGAATATCTCCCGTTCGATACCACCAATGTGCTGTTCATCTGTGGTGGTGCTTTTGAGGGACTGGATCAGGTTGTCCTGCAACGTTTAGGTCAGGGAAAGGGCATCGGCTTTGGACGAAGCAAGCAAAAGGAGACGGCAGAGCAGCTTAATCCACTGCAAGCCATCGTGCCGGACGATCTGATGCGCTTTGGCTTGATCCCCGAGTTCGTTGGCCGCTTGCCCGTCACAAGCGCGCTAGAAGCCCTGGATGAACATGCCTTGCTGCGCATCCTGACCGAGCCACGTAATGCGCTGATCAAGCAATATCAAAAGATGCTGCAGCTTGATCGCGTCGAGCTAGAGCTGACGCCTGATGCGCTCCAAGCGATTGCCGGTGAGGCCTATCGTTCGGGAACCGGCGCACGCGCCTTGCGGGCGATTGTGGAAGGCTTGCTGCTTGATGTGATGTATGAGCTGCCTTCGCAGGACAACGTAGACCGTTGTATCATTAATAGCGAGGTTGTTGTAGGTCGTGGTCATCCCATTCTTGTACCGCGCACGGAGCGGAGACGCGTGCTCGACGAAGCTAGTTAGAGGTAAAACCTATGCCGTTACTGCGCCGTACCCGCCAGCCGGTGACTGAGCAACGCCAGCCTCGGCGTATCCTGGTCGCTGATGATGATGTCAGTATCGCCAATCTCGTGCGTCAGGCACTGAATGGTCCTAGCTATGTGGTTGAGGTCGCGGTCAATGGCCTCGAAGCGATCCAGCAGTTCCATAAAGCCGCCTTCGACCTGGTCATCCTGGATGTGATGATGCCCTTTGTGGATGGTTTCGAAGCCTGCCAGCGTATTCGCGAAAGCTCCGATGTACCCATTGTTATCCTGACATCGCGTGGCGGCTCGGATGATATTGTGCACGGCTTTGAGCTAGGTGCTGACGACTATATCACCAAGCCATTCAAGATTGCCGAACTATTGGCACGCGTGGATGCGATTTTGCGGCGTGCCGAAGGGCGGCATGACCGGCAAGCTCCGGCTACGCTTGAGGTTGGCGACCTCCATATCGACAAGCCGCGTCACGAGGTCACCCTGGCCGGACGACCGGTCGTCTTGACGCCTATGGAGTTCGAGTTGTTGTATTTCTTAGCGGCCAATCAAGAGCGGGTTTTCGACCGTGAAACGCTGTTTCGCGAGGTGTGGGGCTATGAGTATGTTGGCGAGACGAATCTTGTTGATGTATGTGTACGTCGCCTCCGTGAAAAGATCGAAATTGAGCCGTCGAAGCCGCGCCGCATCGTCACGGTGCGGGGGGTTGGTTATAAGCTCGCCAGTGCGGAACCAGCGGAACCAAAGGCAGAAGTACCCCCCGACGCCGACAATTAGATCACATATGGATCATGGAATGACAGCCATACCTCCTCCAAATATCAGCTAGCTTCGGTAAGCTTCCACCTAAGGGTCGGAGCACTGCTAGCAATACATCCTGCACCAAGCTGCTCCGATCCTCTTGTTCGCCAGGGTCGGAGCGCCGTTAGTGCAATGCATCCTGCATAAAACCGCTCCGAGCCTGTTGCTTGCCGAGGAGATGCAGCGTGGAGCGAGCGCCGATTTATCAAACATGTTCGACGCGGGTTTTGTATTATCGCCGGTCCCACTGGGTTGTCGCCAAATATGCACTTGCGGTTGTGCTCCTAGTGACACTCGGTGCACTCCTGGGGCGTGGATTGCAGCTGCATAAGCATCCCGAGTTACCCCTAGCCCCTACTAGCAGCGCTAGTACCATGCATCAATCTGTTATCGATCGGCTCGCCGCACCAACCGTTGTGGCTGCCGCTGAGCGCGATCAAGCCTCAGTAGCTCCTAGCAGCGTCCGTACTCCCCAAGCAGCCACCACAACCTCGGTCATACGTAATAGCCCAACCGGTGCGCCCGCACCTGCTCTGGCGGCGAATGGTGGGCAGTGGCAAGTTGTTAATACGGGTGGGCTTGGGCTGTGCCTGCGGCCCCACCATGATCTGCAAAGTCCGCCGCTTACGCTGCTGCCCGACGGGATGGTTGTTACGGCGCTTGACCAGGAGGTCATAGCGGCTAACCACACCTGGCGGCACGTCAGCGTTACTGGTGGTATGACCGGATGGGTGGCGAGCGATTACCTCGTTGCCACACGGTAATCGTGCTTAGGGTGCTACAAACGAAAGATCAGCATAGTCAAGCATGAACCAGGGTGGTAAGCCCACCCGACCCGGTGACAGGTTGCTGATGGTGATTGTATTTGGACCGTTATGGATCAGGCCAGCGTTAAAGGTCCAAGTATAGCTACCCCAATTGCCAGCAGGTGAGGAGTCATCGTCGTTCGGTAACGGGTCCAAGCCGTTATAAATTTGCTGGCCGTTGACGCTGATGCTGATCAACGTTTTGCCCGCCCCTTCGGAGTCCATGCCATAGATCAGTAAGCTCGCTGTACCTTGGGGCTGCCCGGCCAGAGGTAATAAAATGGTCGTGGCCATCGTCTGGTAAGGGGTATTCGTACCGTAGATCCAGGTTGCTGTATGTCCTTTGTATGGTGCATGGCCGGGCCGTACGTAGCCGCCGCGCCATTCGGTATCTTCGATACGACCCATGAGTGGCCCGGCCGGTAGGGGTGAGGCTGCAGGCGGTGCTGGGGCAACGGCTGTCGGTCGGGCTGTGGCGACCAGTACTGCAGTTGGGATAGCAGGCTTCGCCGTCGGCACCACCGGGACGGCAGTTGGCACTACGGGTGTTGCGACGACTGGGGCTACGGGCACCAGGGTTGGTGGTTCAGTGGTAGTGGTTGGGAGTTGGGTTGGTACATCGATCACGACCGGTGGGATGGTGGTTGGTAGGGCGGATGGTGTCACGGTTGTTAGCGTCAGCAGCGTTGCCGCGGGTGCTAGCGTTGCTTCTGGGTCCGGCGGTACAGGGGCGGTATCTGTTGCAGTAGTGGTCGTGAGCACCACTAAGCCTTGCGTGACGGTGGCCTGCGTGGTGGTTGCTGTGGACGATGTTGGCCGACCGCCCTCGGCTACTACTCGCTGTCGCTGATTCAGCAGGAGTGCGGCGGAAGCCGCCAGGATGGCTAGAATGAGAGCCAGAGCGGCCAGGCGTGAGCCTACCCCACTGCGATATCCCGGTCTGGGCGTGCTCGGGGCAGCGGATACAGGCGGCGCTACGAGCCTGCCGGTCTCGTAGCCTGTTGCAGGGGTAGTGGTTGTGACGGGGGTCGGTAGCGGCTGCACCGGTAAAGGGTGCATGATAACCACCTGCTGGAGAGCGGCTACCATCTCCTCGGCTCGCTGGAAACGTTGCGCCGGATCCTTCTCGAGAGCTCGGAGCAGCACTGCTTCGAGCGTTGACGGCAACTCGGGGTTAAGGCTGCGAGGTGACGGAGGTGCTTGCCCAATATGCTTGGCTAACACGGTCATCGGCGTTGGTCCATCGAATGGCACCTTGCCAGTAAGCAGTTCGTACAAGACGATGCCAACCGCATAGAGATCCGTCCGAGGGTCGGCGGGCTGTCCTTTCGCCCGTTCCGGTGCCATATATACGGCCGTCCCAACTGTTTGACCAGGTGGTGTTAAGTGTCGGTCATCGTAGGTGACTTTGGCGATGCCCCAGTCGGCCAGCATCGGCCAATTTGGCGATGGCAGCAAAATATTTGACGGCTTGATATCGCGATGGATCACACCGTGGTTGTGCGCATAGCCTAGCCCCTCCAATGTGGAAATAATCAGGCGTAGCGCCATTCCGGGCTCCATCGGCTGGCCCGTCATGAGGTGGGCGAGCGTCAGGCCGTTGGGAATATACTGCATCACGAAGTATGACTGGTTACTCTGCTCACCATAATCATAGATCGGGAGAATATTGGGATGTTGCAGCTGTGCCACGAGCTGCGCTTCGTGCTCAAAACGGGCGGTAAATTGCGGATCGAGGCTTGGTAGTAGCACCTTGATCGCTACATAACGGTTTAAGGAGCGCTGATAGGCTTGGTAGACGGTCGACGTACTGCCGCGACCAATCACCTCAACCAAGCGGTAGGGGCCAAGATAGGTATCGATCAAATTCTGCATATGTTGTTAGGTATTAAGTACGGCACAAAAGTTGCTGCATCCCGTTGTATGACTCGCAAACGACCGGGTTCACTCCTCGTGGAACGTGCGAATGGCATGCAGGATGAGATCGCACTGCATGAGCCGGTGACCACGCTTGGTCGCTCGGCTTCTTGCACCATCGCTGTTGATTTGCCCAACGTGTCACGTCTCCACGCGGTAATCGAGTTGCAGCATGATCGCTACATTCTGATCGACAAAGGGAGCGTCAACGGTACACTCGTGAACGGCAACCGGCTCACCCAGGAGTACCAGTTGAACACCGGCGACGTTATTTCGCTCGGTTCACCCGCTGCAACGCTGGTCTTCTCAGATCCAGAAGCAACGCTGATCATGCCCATTGACACTTCACCGCCGCCCTTGCTGATTAATGCACACGCTCGGATGGTGATGGTCTATGGCACTATTGTTCCACTCAGCCCACTGGAATACAGCCTCCTACTGTACCTGGCCAATCATGCGGGCCAGGTTTGCACCCGTGAAGTCTGTTTCTTGGCCGTCTGGAACCAACCATATGACCACGCGACCTGCGAAGACGCACTCAATGCCTGCGTAACAAAACTGAGACGCAATCTGCGTGCCACTGCGCATGCCAGCGGGCAAGAACCGCCGTTAATGACGACCGTCCATCGCATCGGCTTCCGGCTAGATGCCCCGGTGGTGTGGGATGCTGACCTCCGAAGCTGAGCAGCTGATGGTGCTCATGAGTCAGTCAGCTTGCGGATCACAAACGGATGGTCCATCTTCAGCCTAGCTCCATAGCTCCCCGCTATCATTCACCCAACGAAGATGGTGACTGAAGATGCATGGACAGTATTCTCGCAAGCTTGATCGTCGTTTGCAGTTGGGTAAAACGCGTAGCACCCTGGCACATATGATTCCACAACATTGGCCAGCGTTCCGGCAGCACTCGCTCACCCGGTTCCTGCCGAGCAGTCTCCATAGGCCGGGACGAGCTGGCCAGTGGCAGCCGACGCAGATTGCCAACGTATCGCCGTTTCGTACGCAAGTTATGCCAACCGTGCGACTGCCGTGGTTATGGCTGGGGCAAGCCGGTGCAGTTGACCAGCGCGTGGTGGCACGTCGCATCTTGTTGAGTGGCCTGATCCTCGTCGGGCTGGTTGCCCACGCCTTGAATATGTTTCATTACCCAGATCAGCAGTGGATCGCAGGTGAAGGTACCTATGTGGCCCGGGCCTGGGCTTTGCTCCACGCCGCTCACCTCACGTCTGCGGATTTCTTCGCCCAGCCGCCTGCCGGCTGGCTGCTGCTGGCTGGCTGGGGAGGAGTGACCGGTGGGCCGCATACCTTTGGTACGGCAATCGAAAGTGCGCGCGTGTTTATGTTGCTGTTGCATCTTGGTATGCTCCCGCTCTTGTTTCGCATCGCGCGTAAGCTCGGCTGTGGTGATAGCGCGGCTGCCTTTGTGGTATTGCTTTTTTCGCTGTCGCCCCTGGCGATCCTGTACCAGCGCTTTGTGCTGCCCGAAAGCATCATGGTATGGTGGACGCTGGTCAGCATCAATGTGCTGCTCGACGGCTGGCACCGTTTGAGTCGCCTCATGCTCAGTGGCCTGTGTTTTGGTGTGGCCCTCTTGACCCACGAAAGCACAATGCTGCTGTTGCCTGGGCTGTTGGTCCTGCTGTGGCAGCAGCACCGCTCCCGCCGTGCGTTGTATACCTTGGCAGCTTGGTTCCTGCCGTTGGTGTTGGTTGTCAGCCTGTATCCGCTCCTTGCGCTGCTACATGGCGATGGGACACTTCTGCAAGGGGAGTTCCGCACCGTCCTGCCCTTCCAACCTGTGAGTAGTCTGTGGAACGCTGGGGCTCCATTTTGGCAACTTGTGAGAACCGATTGGTTCCCGCGCGACCCGCTGCTGCTCCTCGGCGGCCTGGCAGCAACGCTGGTTAATCTGGGACGTGGCCTGCGAGACCGCCGGGCAGGTGTGTTCGGCTTGCTGGGTCTGCTATCGCTGGCCTACTTGGTCTACGCCGGTAACGTCGTAGATGTCGCTGTGCTGCTGGCACTGCCCTTTCTGTGCCTCAATCTCGGGCTGCTGGTCGCGCCACTACTCAACCGCTTGTCCGTGCTCAACCTCCCGCATCGCCGTATGCCTCTCCTGTACCTGCTGGCTCCCCTGATGACTCTCGCGCTGATTGCAGGCTACGCAGGGCGTGGCAAACTCCAGTCGTTATATGCGATCAATCCCGAACCAACCGAGCGCGCAGCTACGTTGTGGATCAAGCAACATCTGCCCGCCGATAGCGTAATCATTGCCAGTGACAGTACTTGGACCGATCTACGCGCCCCTGGCTTGGGTGGCGGTGCTTTTAGCAACGTCCGGCGGAACATGCAGGCGACAGCAGATGCTATGACGGACAACGCGGCTCTTGTCGGGGAAGCCGTTGATTATCTGCTCCTGCCCGATCAACCCACGGCCGACAATACGACCTCTACTCCGCTCGTCCACCCGGCGCTGGCCGGAGCGCATATTGTTCGGCAGTGGGCCACTGGTGGGGAGGGGCTGACGCTGTGGAAAGTAGACCAAGCGGGTCCTACTGACGAACCGTGGTTAGCCGTGAGCACCACCTATCTTCGCCAGCACTTCGATCATGATGGGGCCTATGTGGAGCCCAGTGGTCCGGTTATGGCCGAAGCTCAGGCTAATGCCCTACTGCGTGCCGTCTGGTCAGATGACCGCGCTGGCTTCGAAGAGGTATGGAGTTGGAGTCAAAAACATATGCTCCGGTCGGATGGCCTGCTCCAAGCAACCTGGAGTCCATCTGCCCGCGGCAACGCGCGTACTGCCGCCGATGCTGATAGTGATACAGCACTGGCGCTCTTGCTTGCCGATAAGCGCTGGCACGAAGCGGGGTGGGATGCGGCAGCGCGACATATGCTCGGCTCAATCTGGGATCAGGAGGTCGTGACCGTGGACGGTAAGCCGTATCTGGTGGCAGGCAATTGGGCACGCGATGGTCAGCTCTTGCCGCTGAACCCCAGCTACTTTGCGCCCTATGCCTACCGCATCTTCGGTGAGGTCGATCAGGCACATCCCTGGCAACAGTTGGTCGATTCGAGCTATGCGGTGTTGCAGCAGGTAGCACAGGCTCCTTTGGACGGGAAAGCGGGGATAGGCTTGCCACCGGAGTGGATCGGCTTGGATCGAGCAACCGGCCAGCTTGTGCCTTTACAGGTCAGCGGCTTAGGCGAGAACAGTTGCACGACCTGTTATAGCGATGATGCGCCCCGCAGCTATTGGCGCGTCGCGCTCGATCTGCGATGGTCGGACGATCAGCGTGCG